>CAIOCC010000253.1 GCA_903856555.1 uncultured Bacteroidota bacterium | reverse complement strand
GGCCGGCCTATCCCCGCTCAAACCCACCTATGCGGGTCGTCCTTTGCCAGGGGTGCAGCCGGTGTTGTTGGATCCCCAAGGTCGTGAATTGGAACCCACCGATCCCCCTTCCGAGCAAGAAGGGCTGCTCGCGATGCGATTCCCTTGGCCCTCGATTTTGAGGTCCACGTGGGGCGATCACGAGCGTTGCCGTACCACTTATTTTTCGCCCTTTCCTGGCTATTACTTTACTGGTGACGGAGCGCGACGGGATGTCGATGGAATGTTTCGCATCATAGGCCGGGTGGACGATGTTATCAATGTTTCGGGGCATCGTTTGGGCACGGCCGAAATTGAGAACGCCCTCAACAGGCACCCAAGGGTGGTTGAATCGGCGGTGGTGGGATACGATCACCCCATCAAAGGCCAAGGAATTTACGCCTATGTGATTTTGCGTTCGGGACTCCAAGACCTGGATGCTGATTCCGAAAATCAGCTAATCCATGAACTATCCGAAACCGTGGTTCGAGAAATTGGGGCCATCGCAAGGCCCGATCGAATTCAGTTGGTCGAAGGTTTACCCAAAACCCGATCCGGTAAAATCATGCGACGTTTTTTGCGAAAAATCGCATCCGGCGATACAAGCCAAATGGGCGATACCACCACGCTGTTGGACCCTTCGATTCTGGAGGCTATCTGGGCGGGTCGGAAGGGTTGAGGCCTTTTTAAAGGAATTTGAGAAGGCTCAGCCATCCCAAGACCAAGAGAATTTGGATGACAAACATGCCCAAGGCGGGCCCCAAGGCATCGCGACCCTGTTGAAGCACGGTTTGAACGCGGATGTTCATGCCGATGGCGGCCAAAGCGATCCATAACATCCATTGGGTTAGGGATTTGATACCATTCAAGACGACCGTTGGCAGGGGCAGAAGGTTGGTGGCCACGGCACAAAGCACAAAACCCCAGACATAGAAAGGTATTTCGCGGATCAGGCTGCTCAGCCACCCTGTGGAGGATCCTGTGGCGGGATCGTGGGCGTTTTGCGAACCAGACGCAATGCCTTGCAGCCATAACAACAGAGGAATCAATAGGAGGATGCGCCCCATTTTGAGGCTCATCGCCAACAGGGCCGGACCATCGCCCAAGCCCGAGGCCGCCGCGCTGACATGACCCACCGACTGGAGCAGGCTACCCATCAGGACCGCCTGCTCGGTAGGACCCAAGCCCATGAGGGCGGCACCCGGGCCTAGAAACAAGGTTCCTAACAAGCCCAGCGCGTTGATCAGTGTTACAGATACCGCAATCTGTGCAGGGCTGGCCCCGATAAGCGGCTGTACAGCGGCAATGGCACTGTTGCCACAGATGGCGTTGCCGGCCCCGAGCAAACGAGCTTGGGCCGCGCCCCCGTGACCTGCTTTTTTTCGTGCCATCCATTCCCCCATGGCAACCGCTCCCAAGACCGACAGGAGCAGGGCCGGAAGGTATTCCAAGGGGATGCCCGCCAAAAACCCGGTCTTCAATTCAAATCCCAAAAGGATGGTGGCCCAAGCCAACATGTTTTTTTCGTTCCAACGCAGGACGGCCGCGTTCTCTTTTTTTTGCCAAGGACCTGGCCACAGGTTCCCCCAAGCCATCCCCAAGAGGAGGCAGAGCATCCCGTTGCCCCAACCGGGCAAAAGCGGCGCAAGGGCCACCGAGCCCAGGGTCACGGCCGCTAAGGCTGCCCAAGGGCGGGGTGCAAGTGGAATGGGTAGCTCCAGGATTTTCACCTAGCGAAGGTACAGCGCCTCGCTTGGCTTAGCCTTGGGTTGTATTTTTGAGTATGTTGTACCCTCTTTGCTTTGAGCCGGTCTACCTGACCAAAATCTGGGGGGGGGAGCACCTCTCCCAAGAACTCGGTCGCGACCTGGCCGGCAAGAAACAAGTCGGTGAGAGTTGGGAATTGTCCGGGGTGGAGGGGCAGGTTTCGGTGGTTAGCGACGGCCCGTTGGTGGGCAAAAGCCTGGACGATTTGGTGGAGCGTTACGGGGCCGATTTGTTGGGGCACCGGGTCATGGCGGTGCACGGCGATCGCTTTCCTTTGTTGTTCAAATTGTTATCGACCGCCCAAGATCTTTCCTTGCAAGTACACCCCAACGATGAACAGGCGGGGCAGATGGTCGGTCCCGGGGCTTTGGGTAAAACCGAAATGTGGGTGATTCTGGGTGCCGAACCGGGGGCTTGCCTCTACAACGGTTTTGTGGAAGGCTACGACGGCCGGGACCTCGCGGAACGCATTCGCCAGGGTCGTCTCTTGGAAGTGGTCCACCGGACCGAAGTGCAGGTTGGGGATGTGTTTTATATACCGGCCGGCCGGGTCCATACCATCGGTGCCGGACTCCTTTTGGCCGAAATCCAACAAAGCAGCGATACGACCTATCGCATTGATGATTTTGGGCGTCTGGACGATCAGGGCCTGCCCAGGGCTTTGCATTTGGAGGAAGCCATCTCGGTGGCCCACTGCGATGGGCCTGGCCTGGCCGCCCATCCGCAGCCCTTGGAAGGTTGGCCCGGCAGTCGCTTG
>CAIOCC010000252.1 GCA_903856555.1 uncultured Bacteroidota bacterium | reverse complement strand
GTCAACAAATAATCCCCCTCCGATCCATCCTCCAATTTTGATCCTGCTTACATGTCAACACCTGCCTTGATAACCATGCTCCTAGCCCAGGGAACCGTCACCTTCTTTACCCTTTATTTCCTTTTCAAGGTGCTTCGATCACCTGCGCAGCCCGAAGAATCAGAGAATCCATGAGTTAAGCCGGAATTTAAGATGCGGGATTGGTGGACCATGGGTCGAGGTGAGTCCTTGGGGTTGATAGCGATCTCTTTGTTCATCTTGGTGATGCCTTGGTTGCGTGGCTTGTTAACGCCCCAATTTGTCCCCATGGAAAGCACAGATCCCGCGCTCCTCGCCTCCATTTACGACCTGAGGAAACAGGAGGCCAATTGGAGATCCAGGGGATGGGAGGGGGATAGCCTTCGGATTGTGAAACTTCGCCCCGGTCAGCAATTGGAGTTGAATAGCGCCGATACCTTGGCGCTGCGACGTCTCCGTGGAGTAGGCGCGGCCACAGCACGACGGATCGTGGATTACCGTCAGCGTTTGGGTGGTTTTTTGAGGACCGAACAATTGCTGGAGGTCTACGGAATGGATAGCCTCACCTACGAAGTTGTGTTAAAGTACCTAACCCTGGATACGGGTTTCGTGAAGCCTTTGGATGTTAATGGATTGGATTTGGAAGGCCTGGCAGACCATCCCTATGTTGGTTGGAATCTGGCCAAGAAAGTAGTGGCTTATCGTCGCCAACACGGACCTTATACCAGGGGGGTGGACTTGTTGAAGATTCTGGCTTTGGACTCCCTGGATCGATGTCGGCTGGCCCCTTATTTGGCCCGATAGCTTGGGATTTCTTTCTACCTTTGGGCATGGATTTTAATGTTTCAGAAAACACCCGTTTGATTAGCGAATCGGTTCGAGAATTTGCCGAACGCAATATCCGTCCTCACGTTATGGATTGGGATGAACGTCAGCATTTCCCCAGGGAACTCTTTGGCCAAATGGGTGCATTGGGTTTGTTGGGGGTCTTGGTCCCGGAAGCCTATGGTGGGGCGGGACTGGGTTACGAGGAATACGTCGAGGCCATTGTCCAATTGACCAAGATTGATCCCTCCATCGGTTTGTCCATGGCTGCCCATAATTCGTTGTGCACCGGGCATATTTTGCAATTTGGTAACGAGGAACAAAAGAAACGCTGGCTGCCACGATTGGCGAGTGGGGAATGGCTGGGGGCCTGGGGCCTCACCGAGCCCAATACCGGATCGGATGCCCTGCGGATGCTGACGACGGCGGTGGATGGGGGCGATCATTGGGTGCTCAACGGCGCCAAATGCTGGATAACCCATGGGAATTCGGCCGAGGTGGCGGTGGTTATGGTACGGACCGGGGATCTCTTGGATTCACACGGAATCTCCGCGGTGGTTGTGGAACGCGGTACCGAAGGATGGCTGCAGGGGAGGAAGGAAAACAAATTAGGAATGCGTTGCTCAGAGACCACCGAAATGATCTTTCAAGATTGCCGCGTCCCCAAAGAGAATCTTTTGGGTCAGGTGGGCGATGGCTTTATTCAGGCGATGAAAATCTTGGACGGGGGACGCATCAGCATTGCCGCTTTGTCGTTAGGGATTGCCCGTGGGGCCTTGGAAGCTGCGACCCGCTATGCCGGAGAACGTCAGCAATTCGGGAAGCCCATTGCCGAATTCCAGGGCATTTCCTTCAAATTGGCCGATATGGCTACCGAGATTGAGGCCGCCCACTTGCTGACGATGCAGGCGGTGGCCCTCAAAAACGCTGGGCAGCCGGTGACCAAGGTTTCGGCCATGGCCAAATACTATGCGTCCGAAGTGGCGGTGCGGGCTTCGACCGAAGCGGTGCAGATTTTTGGGGGTTATGGGTACACCAAGGATTTTCCGGTGGAGAAATATTACCGAGATTCCAAGCTCTGCACCATTGGCGAAGGAACCAGTGAAATCCAAAAATTGGTAATTGCGAGGCAATTATTCAAAGAATCCTGATATCTTTGCCGTCCTCATAATCTAGGTATGCTCAAAATTGACATCAAAGACAACGAAGCCGTCGACAAGGCCCTCAAGCGTTTCAAGAAGAAATTCGAGAAAACCGGGGTTCTCAAAGAACTGCGTGCCCGCCAGGCTTTTGAAAAGCCTTCGGTCAACAAGCGGCAGCAGCGATTGCGGGCGGTTTACCGTCAGCAGCTTCTGCAGACGGACGTCGTCTAATTCCCCTATTTTTACGGTAATCATGGATTACCGAAGTTTTTTGCGCTATCTCCGTTTCGAAAAGCGGTCTTCGGCCCATACCCTCGAGGCGTATTCTCGGGATTTGGAGCAACTCAACCACTTCTTGGTCGAATCCTGCGGGTTGGGTCCTGATGATTTCCCTGTTTCCTTGCATCTACGCTCTTGGCTGGTTTCCTTGATGGAGCAAGGTCTTTTGCCCAGATCCATCAACCGCAAGATTTCGACCGTCAAAACCTATTTTAAATTCATGATGAGGGAGGGGCTGCACCCCGGCCCGGATCCGTCCAAGGCCTTGCAGCGTCCCAAAACACCTGTCAATCTGCCCAGGGCGGTTCCTTTGGCTGCGATGGAAGATTGGGCATCGGCCCCCTGGCCCGAGGATTTTTGGGAACTACGAGATCGTTGCGTGGTGGAAACCCTCTACGGCTGTGGCCTGCGCAGGGCCGAG
>CAIOCC010000251.1 GCA_903856555.1 uncultured Bacteroidota bacterium | reverse complement strand
TCATCAAACTCACCTTCTTGTTGCTTGGTTTGTTGTTGCAGGCCGCCTGCATCGATGACAACCTCCGCAAAATCATGGATGGCAAAGTCAAAGTCGCCCTAGACCCGGATATTGCCGCCCCTGTTGGACAATTTAACATTACCATTGCCAACCTGCTTCGCAACGATACCCTTGTCATTCAGGACACCACGAATGGTTCACTCAAAATTGTTTACCGCGATGACTCCTTAATCCGTCAAGATGTTAGCGATGTTTTGACCATCCCAAGCCAACCTTCCAATACCACCAAAGCCAAGGTCGGCAAATTGAATATTGATGCCTTCAATATTCAGCGAAGCCTCACCATCACCAACGTTTTACCAAACTTGGATCCGCTCACCCGACGCGCGTTATTTCTGGCCGACTCCCTTGCCCTTCCTACGCCTTTCCCTGAAGTCCCTATGCAAGGAGGCGGTCTCCATACCTTGGGCTCGGTCAGCTCCTTTACCAGTGCCAACTTTGACGCGGGCAATCTTCAATTTAATATCACCAACAACTGGAACGCCACGATCCAAACCCTGGTCATTGACCTCCAAAATCCAGGCAATCAATCAGTCGGCAAAATTCGGGTGTTCAATGTAGCCCCCAATACTTCGCAGTCTGTCAATATTGACTTATCGGGGAAGACGCTTTTCTCCAATCTTTCTTTTGTTATTGATTCCCTCTACATCCCATTGAGTACACAACTTGTTCCGGTCTCTCTGGCGCAGGCTATGGAGCTAAGCGTGTCAGGCAACGGTCTCCGGGTCAGTAACGCAGTTGCTCAAATTCCAGGCCAAGACCTTGGGAATGACACCTCAACGGTTGCTTTTGATATGCCCGATAGCGAAGAAATTTATGAGATCTTGTTGGATTCGGGCAGCCTGGATCTCAGCTTCAATTCCTCGCTACAACTTGCCATCGCCTGCTCGCTTCAGATTCCCGGTATTCGGGACCTGGCAGGTCAATCGGTGCTTCGCGGTTTTGTGATTCAATCCGGCCCTCCGGGCAATCTCAGCATCGACCTCACCAACAAAATCATTGACCTCAAGCTTTTGAACCAAGGATTTAACCAATTGCAAATCCTTTTTTCCAAATCCATCCTGCCTTCGGTGGGTAATATTAGCATCGACCAAAACGACTCCATCGAATTCACCTATGCCCTTAACAATCTCAAGTTCAATTATGTCAAAGGGTATTTTGGACAAAAGGATATCAGCTCCAGCCCCAATGCAGTTGATCTAGACCTCACCACCCTCAAGGATTTGGGCGGCACCTTCTTTTTGGCTAATCCAGAACTCAAACTAAAGATCCAGAACAGCATTGGAGCGCCTTTGAATTTGGACCTGAACCTAAGCGGTCGCAAAGCCGGTCAAAGCCCGGTCTTCTTGAATTCACCCAACCGGGCCATACCTCATCCAACGGTTCTGGGCAGCACCGCCATCGGTCAGATTTCATACAATCGTAACAATTCTTCGTTGCCCCAGCTGATTTCCATGCCACCGGATTCAATCCTGGCGGCAGGGGATATCCGTCTGAACCCGTCGGGAGTGACCGATACCAATTTTATCACCAAAAATTCTTTTATTCAGTTAGGCGTGGAAATGGAAATGCCTTTTGAGATGAGTGCGAGCGGTGTGGGCTTTGGCGATACCCTCGAATTTGATGGTGCAGTCTTTGAGTCCCTCAAAGCGGCCACCCTCGTTTTCAAAACCGTCAATGGATTTCCCTTTGACTTCAACGCCCGCTTCACCTTTATGGACTCCACCTATGCGCCTCTGTTCAGCGATAGTCTCAGCATCATGGAATCGGCCATCATTAATGCCGATGGCGAGGTGATCGACACCAAATCCAATATCAGCCGACTTAGCATGAACGAGTCCAACCTAATCCCGGTTCGTGGCGCCAAATACTTGGCTGCACGACTTACCATGCAAACGCCCCAAAACGGCACTCGCGTAGTTAAACTCTACTCGGATTATTCCATTATTCTCAAAGTCGGCCTCGAAGCCAAAGTTGATGTTCAACTCTAAGCCATGAAAAAAATCTTTTTGACTCTACTCGGCCTGGCCGGAATCCAATCCCTGGTCACCGCTCAGTTTGCCTCTCCTACCATGGCCGGCTTTGGCTCCTTGCACCATAGCCTGCAAACAACCCCCGCTACTTTGCCGGATTACAAATACTACCTGGCTTTGCCGCACTTGGATATTCGGGTTCATAACAATTTTGCGTTGAACGATCTGTTCACCCCGGACGGCGATTCTATGCGCTTGGATTTGTCCAAATGGACCAGCGCCAATACCGGTCCCCTTCAATTGCAATTGAGCCAAAACGTCCGTCTTTTGGACGTAGGCTTTGCCTTGTCCCCCAAAAATTACCTCTACTTTGGGAGTTCCGTTCAAGTGAACCAAAACATTGCTTTGCCCACCGGGCTCTTGCAGTTTGCCGAAGTAGGCCGCACCCTGGACATGAATGGTCTGGACTTGAATGTTACGGCCATGGCGGAATATCATGCGGGTATGGTTCAGAAAATTGGACCCTTCAGCTTGGGTTTTCGTTACCGCATGCTGAACGGTCTAGCCAATCTCCAAACCGTCCGCAGCGACCTCCGCCTCGACATGTCTTCGGACTCTATTCAGATGCATACCGACCTCGAAATGAGGGCTTCCAACCTGCAGGCGCAGGATTCAATCGGCATGCCTCTTTCGGGTAAATTTCCGGATATCTCCAGCCTAGTCCCTCTCTCCGAGAACAAGGGTCAATCCATGGATTTTGGGTTGGGTTATACCTTCCGGGATAAGCTCAGCGTGGATGTTTCCTTGCTTAACATTGGAAATTCCATCACCTGGAAAAGCAACCTAAGCACCTACACCTCCAAGGGCCAGTTTCATTACACTGGCCCGATTGTCAACATGGGCGTTGATAGCGCTGGAAACGCTTTTCAAGGCATAGCGGACACCATCGCTGCCCAAATCGAAGAAAACCTTGGCCTCGATACGCTGGGCTCCACCACCTCCTACACCACCTCGATGACCGAGCAAATGTTGGTGCATTTGAATTTCCGGCCCTACAAATTCCTGGGCATTGGACTGATTTACCGTCGTCCTTTGAACGAGGTTCAGTTGTTTAGCGATGCTGCGATGATTGCTCCCTATGTGGACCTTCGATTGGGCAAACTGCTTTCAACCAGGGTTCATTACAGCAGTTCCGAGAACCGCAAAAGCATCGGAGGCCTTGTCGCCCTTCGTTTGTTGGGATTGCAGGTGAGTGCGGGCGTTGAGAGTATTGATATGTTCTCCGAACAAAGTTCAACCCGCTATTTCCAATTCCAAGGCGGTTTGTCTCTTTGCTTCGGCTACCGCAAGCCCAAGAAGCCTTAACAAAGCCAAGGCCTAGCGTTTGGCTACGCAGCGGACCGAGAAGGCCGACCTCTTGTAGCCGTCCATCATAAAGATTCCGGATTGGGTTCCGTCCACAAAACGACCCCAAGCTCCGTTGATCCCGCTGCCGGTGCTGCTCCACCAATAGGCGTAGGCTCCCAGGCCACCGTACGTTCCATCGCTGCCCCGAAAACCGGCAGCCAGGCCTTTCCCTTTGAGTTGGGCGCCGGCCTTGGTTTCGCCCCCAAGGGCATTGGTCAATGCGGTCCATTCATCGTGGGTGGGGAGCCGCCATCCCGTTGGGCATAGACCGCGCGGATCGTTCACCGCATACCAATTGTACAGGAGGCCAAAGGAACGGCGTAAGGCCGCTTGGCTATCCGGGTAAGCCCAAGCGCCGGTACTGAGTTGGGCCCAAGCTGGGTGGTCGGCGGTGCCATCGGGGATGGAATCACCGTTCTGATAACGGGTGACCGATAAATTCTCTTGCATCCACCAAAGTCCCGCGAATTGAACGGCCGGGTAGTCCGTGGGCTGGGCCGTGGCCGCTACCCCGGAACCCAATACCAACCCCAAAATCCAAGCAATGATCCTCATAGGTGTTTTGT
>CAIOCC010000250.1 GCA_903856555.1 uncultured Bacteroidota bacterium | reverse complement strand
GCAAATCCAGCGGATTCGTTATCGATATCCTTGCTGGCCAAATCCCCCAAGGGAATGCTGGGTCCGAGCGATATTCCGATATAACCCTTTTTGTCTTGGGCGAGGCTGGGCGAGGCCATGGCCAACAAAGCCACAACACTCCATACAATTGTTTTCATAAATAAAGTTACGAAGAACCTCCCAACAGAATTCAACCGTTGTTAAATTGACAAATAAGGTCAAAGCGGCTATGGGCGCGAGTGGAATTGGATTATGACCCCAGGCACGACTAATTTTTAGTTACCCGAAGATGACCGCTTAGGTCGCTAATTAAAAAGCGCGCACTGCCCTAACCAGGAAGCCGTTGTAGTCCTTGTAGCTGCCGTCGTTGGAGTACACATTTCCATAACCGAAATTCATGCCCCAGGCGTTGCGAGGGTCGCCCTGCGAAGATGACCAATAATCACCCCCTCCAAATCCTCCCAAACCTTGCAAATGCAAACGGCTGTACATGGTCTGCAATTCTCCTAGGCTTGGCAAATACCAGTCCGAAAAGCCGTTCAAGACCAAATCCGAACAGACACTCGCAGCAATTGGTCGCTCGCTGCACACATAGGTTATAAACGAAGTATTGGCAAGGCCCGTACCAAATGCTGTCGAAGTATTGGGGACATCGGTTCCATAACAACCCCACCGGAAGCTTCCTTGATTGAAGGGTGCACAAACCAATCCATGCTGACCCGAACTATCTAAATCGAAAATGATGCCCCCTGCATAAGGCTTGCCGATGTACAAAGCCGAAGTCGTATCGGTTGTAAATGTCTGCTCAAGACCGTAATAAGTGCCGGTCACATTGTTCATGTAAGCTCGAACATAGTACAAGGTCTGGGGTATCAAATTCGTGAGTTGGCAATTGTAGAGGCCCGTATCCGCACCACATACTGTCCTGAATAGTGCATTGCCCGCCGTAGGATTGGGTGATGTACTCCAGCATACCCCTCGTTCTGTAACTGCACAACCTCCACTGGCAAGGATAGTAGTCTGCAAAGTGGCCGTGGTCGCTCCAATCTGGGTGAGCTGGGAGCTGCCGATTTTGGGAGCGAAACCGTTGGTGGTGTACATTTCTTGTCCGTAGCCAACACCAGATGTATTCAGCGCAAAGGCGCGTACATAAAAGGTCTCGTTGCAGCCCTGGGGCAGGTCAACCATTAGAGTAAAGGTTCCTGTTCCCGTAGGCGTGAAATAAAGCACCGAATCCATGAGCGTGGGGGTACCCGTTCGGCTCCAACAGATCCCCTGCGATGTAATTGGACTGTTTCCTCCATCTACAACAACTCCACCCATCAGGTGAGTAGAATCGGTCTTGGTTATTGGTTGAGTTAGTACGGATGGAGGATACGAAGGCCCGCTCGCTTGTGTTGTGGTATTAAAAATTAGTTCGTTACCAAAGGCCGTCCCCAGGGCGTTGTTGGCATAGGCCCTCACGTAATAGGTGGTCGACGGGGCAAGGCCCGTCATCAACGAAGTATAGGACCCTGTACCTGTTCCATCGTTGGTTTGGTTGCTGGTTAACGTAGGACCTGCAACCGTGTCGAAGACCACACCCCGCTGCAATACATTCGAGCCCCCGTCCGAACCAATCGTGCCACCGCTGTAAGCCGAGGCATTCGATATACCATAAATCGGATTCGTTTGGATCGACGCCAACGCCAAGGCGGGGGTCTGCAAGCTCAGCACCAAGCCAAAAGCCACTCCCCCACCATTGACCGCGTAGGAGCGGAAATAATAGGTGGTGTTCGGGGTGAGGTTGCGCAGTGTGCCGTTGAAGGTGCCCAGACCGGATCCTGCCCTGATGGTATCGCTCGTGATTGAAGGGTTGTTTTGGGTGCTGTAACAAAAGCCTCTTTCGCTGACAGCCGAACCCGCATCCGCCGTAACCGCACCGGACACCGAGGCCTGCGTTTGGGTAATCGACGAGGCCGCCTGCGTTTGCACCGTCGCCAAAGGTTGGTTACCTGTTGAGAAGCTAAGCTCTTGGCCATAACCCGTACCCAATGCATTCACCGCGTAGGCTCGGAAATAATAATCGGAGGAGGGCGACAAGCCCGTCACCTGGGCTGAGTACCCCGTTCCCGCCGAGGCCTGCGATGCCAAATCCTGCCCAGCTGCGGGAGCAAAACCGGACGCCGTTGACCAGCGAAATCCCCTGGACGATACCGCCAAACCACCCGTTGAAGTATCCGGCAATTCTCCCCTCATCTGAGCCCCAAACGCCGAAAGACCCGTAGCCGACAAGGTTACTGGTGCCGGTACCGCCAAAGCCCGGGTCTGCAGGGTTAAGGATTGTCCAAAAGCGGTCCCAGCCGCCGTGGTCGCATAGGCTCTCACATGATACATCCTCCCAGGAGTCAAGCCCGATAAGTCAACGGTATAGGCCCCCATTCCGGTCCCTGCATGCGGTACGGCCTTGGAAGTCCCCGGTGAAGGCAGAGTATCCACACAGATGCCTCTGCTCAATACCAACTCCCCACCGTCCAAATCCAAAGAACCCTCCACCATGGCACCCGTGTACCTCACCGAAGCCCCCAGCGTTCGAACCGTCGCCAACACTCCTGCGCCACCTCCCCCTGGTCCGGGAGGACCCTGAGGACCTGCAGGGCCCTGCGGGCCAACGGGACCCTGCGGGCCAGGAGAGCCACCACCGCTGCCGCTTTGGAGTGCGTAAAGCGCGTACGGTACGCTTAACAATTCACGATTACTAAGAACACTAAAATTCGACGAACCGTTGTAGGTAAATTCCGTCTTGAGGTAAACTTGACCCAAAGACCATTCGATGGAATCCATGGAACCCAAAAGAACTTGACCGTCACCAACCATACATGAAAGCAACCCATTTGCATTGGTTGTCAAAGAATGCGTTT
>CAIOCC010000249.1 GCA_903856555.1 uncultured Bacteroidota bacterium | reverse complement strand
GGAGGATTGACCTTTTAGATATCCTTCGATGCCAGCGGCAGGCTTTGGACCGCCTGCTGGGTCGGAACCGGACTCAGACGGCGGAACAAGGCCGTGTACAGCACATCGCCAGTCAAGGCCATGGGCAAGAAAGGTAATCCGGCGACCAATGCCGAAACCCATCCCCCTACGGTCGCAGGGTACATCCCACCCCACAACCAAACCGCGCTGTTGGAAACTCCAAAGAAAAGGAGCGATGCCAAGGGCACCCGTAACAAACTCGCAGACCAGGATGGGCTATGACCCCAAGGCCCCATCAAGGCCAGGAAACCATAGGTTAGGTACAATACCCAAACACCAGGCTGGGCCAAATAGGTCAAATTCTGGGCCGTATCCATGTTATAGAGCAGGCTGTTGACCGCCCAGTCTCCCCCCAAACATGCCAAAAACAAGACCAGGCCCAGGGTGAACTTGGACGAAACCGACGACCAACGATGCAAATTCCAGGCCAAGGCCAGGGTCGGCGCAAAGTTGACCGGATGCGGCAAAATTCTAAAAAGAACGACCACCAATACCAGGGCTGCGGCAGGCCATTTGGCGAACAAGGAATTCCAACGAGTTGAGAATGGTTGCATAGAATAGGGGGGTTCAAGCGAAAGGCAAGAAGTGCAAATTTACCCTTCTTCGGCTTATTCCGAACGATGGGCAGCGGCTCGCATGCTTTGAGCCAAGTCCGGACCCAAATAAGCCTCGATCCGGTGATGCACCCCATAAATCAAAGGGGTCATGACCAAGGCAGCGGCCCATTTGAATGCGTAATTCAACAAGGCAACGGACATGACCCGATCCAACGGCCAATCCGCCCCCCAATAGAAGGCAATGTAAAGAACCAAAAACGAGTCGATCGCCTGAGATACCATGGTGGAACCGGTGGCCCGAAGCCAAAGGCGTCCCTCCCCGGTGGCTTTTTTGATGCGCTGGAACACCCACACATCCACCAACTGTCCCACCAAAAAAGCCGTGACTGATCCCAAAATAATCCAAAGTCCCTGACCAAAAACAGCGCTGTAGGCCACTTGAAAATCCGGAACACCCCTCGACAGGGCCGATGTACGCCAAAAATCAGCCGGAGGAAGCAGCAAACTTCCGTAAATCATAACAAAGGAATAACTAATGCAAAGTGCTGCAAATGAACTAAATAGCACAACGATTCGACGCCCAAAATACTCATTGATGAGGTCTGTCATCACAAAGACCACCGGCCACAACAAGACCCCTGCCGTTAAATTCATATCCCCCACGATCCCGTCCTTCTTCCAGCCCAACAAATCATTGAGCGAGAAAATCTTGACCCCGATAAATTCTGCCAACAAGGCATGGGTCAAAAAAACAAATCCCAAAACCAAAAACAAGATGATTTTGGGCAGGGGCCAGGACCGATCAGAGGGCGTTGTCATTTCGAAAAAGACGAAGAACCTGCAACCGATCCGGTCGTGGTTCCTCGTTCTTTGTGCAAAATAACACCTCTTACTATGGAAAGTTTTGTGGTCTACAACCCCGTTCGTCTCAAATTTGGTGAGGGCGTAACCGATACCCTGGCGGCCGATCTGTTGGAGCATGGTCTCCAAAGGGTTTTGGTTCTGGTGGGCAAAGGCTCGGTTCGTCGCAGTGGTTTATTGGATCGGCTCTTGGATCAAATGCGCGGACAGGGTTTAGAAGTGGAGGTTTTTGAGGGGATACGATCCAACCCCGTTTACGAAGATGCCGATCGCGCCGTTTCCCAGGCCAAGAGCATGGGAGCCCAGGCCCTGCTGGCCGTGGGAGGCGGTTCAGTGATCGATACCGCCAAGGCCGTCGCCGCTGGCTATTATACCGAGCATTCGGTTTGGGATTTTTATGCCGGCGGCGCCCCAAAGCCCAGCCGTGCCCTCCCCCTTTTTGTCGTCCTCACCCTGGCCGCAACGGGTACCGAAATGAACCGGGCCACCGTGCTGCAGAACAACGCGACCGGCCAGAAACGAGGCTGGGGCAACGAACTTTTGTTCCCAAAAATTTCCTATTTGGACCCTTTGTTAACCCAAACCGTGCCGCGTGATTATACCGCCTACGGGGTGGCTGACCTCATGGCCCATGCCTTGGAACAGTATTTTTCGCCGGACGAGTCCCCTCTCTCCGATGCCTTCGCCCTGCAAGTCCTTCGCCAAGCCATGATTTACGGCGCAAGGGCGGTTTACAACGGGCAGGATACCGAAGCGCGCAGCCAGGTTTTGTGGTTGTCCACGGTCGCCCTCAACGGGACCCTGATTGCTGGCAAAAAGCGGGGTGACTTTGGAGTCCACGCGGTGGAACATGTGCTGAGTGCACGGTACGATGTAGCACACGGTGCCGGATTGTCGGTGGTTTATCCCGCTTGGATCAAGCATTTTGCCCCCCGAATTCGGGCCAAACTCGAGGCCCTGGAAGATGCCTGCAGTGGATGGCGAGCCACCCACCCTGACCCTCAAATCCGTACGGCCCCGGCGGTGGTCGGTGACCCGGACCTACCTTTTGTGGGCATGTTAGAGGACTTTTTTGAACAAATCGGCACCCCTACCCGCCTCAGCCAAATGGGCATCCCTGTGGAGGAATGCGCCCCGTTGGTGGCCGATCTCCACCGTCACAACGCCACTGGCAATTATTTTGAAATGAAAGAACCCGATTGGCAACGCTTGGTTCAGTTGATGTACTAAGAGGTCAACCGCGGCCCAGAACCCTTAGCGATACCTCGAAAAAAGATCCGAAGCGGCCCATTGGGCCTGGTGCAAGGTTTCGTGATGGATCCCTGTGGAGACCCCCCTTTGAGTTAAAGCCCGTATCCACCATTCGGTCGGCACATTGCCTACCAATTCATCCTCGGCAAAGGGACAACCACCGTAACCCAACAAGGCGCCCTCCAAGCGACGACAACCGCTGTCCAAAGCCGCCAAAATTTTGGATTCGACCTTGGAGGGATGAGCGTGCAGGTGGAGGCTGAGTTGGAGGTCCGGAAAAGCCTGTAGAACTCGGGCATGCAATGATTCGATCTCGGCAGGCAAGGCCAGGCCCACCGTATCACTTAGCGAAAAATTACGAATGCCTACGTTGACCAGGCGTTGAATCCAATCCAAAACCAGCTCCTCGGAATACGCGTCCCCGTAAGGATTCCCAAAACCCATGGACAGATAAACCCACAATTCACGTCCCGACCTGTTCACCGCCTCGGACCAAGGTTCGATCATGCGATACGCCTCTTCACAGGTCCTACGGGTATTGCGCTTTTGGAAGGTCTCGCTGACCGAGAAAGGATACCCGACCACCGATACCGCCTCGTGGTCCAAGGCCTGTTGAAGCCCTGTATCGTTGGCTACCACCACCGAAATACGGGTTTTTGATGTGCTAAAATCCAAGGCACTTAGGACCTCCGCGCTGTCTTTCATTTGAGGAACGGCGGTAGGTGACACCATGGACCCCGCGTCCAATACATCAAAACCCACCCCCATCAGAAGTTGCAAATAGCTGATTTTGACCTCTGTAGGCACCCAATGCCGAAGACCCTGCATGGCATCCCGGGGGCATTCGACCAGGGTGTATTGATTTTGGTTCATTCCTTTCTAGTTGAACCGTGGCTTAAGAAATTTGAGCCCTGCCGGTCCTTATTTTGCAGTCCCTAAAGTACAAACAGGCCAGGATGAACGAATTGGAACCTGAAATTCAGCAACCCGAAAGCTCGGGCGAATTGACGACGCCGGAAATCCCGCAAGAGACCACCTTGCCCTCCCCCCCCCAAGAAACCATCGAGTCCTTGGGCGACGAGGAAGACGAACTTCTTTTGCCCCGCGAGGAAGAAGCCTTGCCGGAATACCATGCCATGGACCTGGAAGGTCTCTTGACCCATTTGGGTGATTCCGTCAAAAAAGCAAATCTGGAAGGCGAGCATCCCAAGATTCGCTTGATCAAAGCTCAGATCGACCATTGGTTCCAAAAGCTCAAGGCCCAACAGGAACTCGAAAACCTGGAAGGTGAACAAGAGACCACCCCCGTGGCCCATTCTCCGCTCTTCCTATTGTACCAGGATTTGTGGCAGCGATACCAAACCCGGCGTCAACAAGAAAAACAAGAGAAAGAGGCCATCATGCAGGCCAATTTGGTCCTCAAAAAAGCCATGCTCGATGAGTTGCTCCAAATTGTAGAACAAGAAGAGCAGGGCAAAGTGGGCCTGAACGACCAACTCAAGGACCTCCAAAATCGTTGGAAAGAATGTGGGCCGGTGCCAGCCGATCAACGACAGGAATTGTGGAATCGCTACCATTGGCTCCATGATCAATTTTATAACAACTTGAGAATCAATAGAGAACTCAAGGAATTGGACCTGTCCAGAAATTTTGAAATCAAAACCAACCTCTGCGAACAAGCCGAAAAGCTGTTGCTAGAGGCCGATGTTCTGCAAGCCGGCGTCAAGCTCTCCATTTTGCACGAACAATGGAAATCCGTTGGACCGGTACCCCGACACCAATCCGAGGATTTGTGGAACCGTTTCAAGAATGTCTCGGATCGTGTCTTTCAAAGTCGCCGTGGCAAGTTTGAAGAATTGGACCAAATCCGTGCCCAAAACCTGGACGCCAAAACCAAACTCTGCGAGAACCTCGAAATCCTGGTTCAAACCCTGGGCGATTCCAAGCCCAATTGGAACGCTTTGACCCAGACCATCGAACTCCTTCAACAAGATTGGCGGAGCACAGGCCCCGTTGCCAAGGACAAGCAAGAAGCTGTTTGGAAACGATTCAAAGCGGGCTTGGATGCCTTTTTTTCGGCTCGCCTCCTGCACTTCAAATCGGTCAAAGCCGAAATGCAGGTCCTTGTCCAGCAACGCGAAATCTGGTGCAAAGAAGCCGAATCCTGGCAGAGCTCCGAAGATTGGAAAGGCGGAACCCAGGCCCTGGTGAATCTCCAAAAAGCATGGAAAGAGGCCCCCGCCCTTCCCCGAAAACTATCGGACAAGTATTGGAATCGTTTTCGCCAGGCCTGCGATGCCTTCTTTACCCGCAAAAACGAATTCTTTGCCGAAGAAAAATCCAAGCAAAGCGAGAACCTTCAACGGAAGGAGGCCTTGGTAGCCGAACTCACGGCCTACCAAAGCACCGGAAACCCTTCGGAGGACCTGGGCTACCTCATGCAAATCCAGAAAACCTGGGGAGAAATCGGTTTTGTGCCGATGAATAGAAAAGAAGCCCTGCAACAGCAATTTCGTTCGCTGACCAATGCTTGGTTTGATCGTCTCAAGGTGGACCGGGATGCTCAGAGGGATGCTCAATACCAGAATCGCCTCGAAAAGATGAGTCAAAACCCCGGGGGCGATAAGGAAATCAGCCGCGAGCAGACCCAAATCCAGTACAAAGTCAACGACCTGCGCAAAGAAATTGATTTGCTCGAAAACAACCTCGGATTTTTTGGACGATCCAAGAACGCCGACCTTATGAAGAACGAAGTCGAAAAGAAGATTCAAGGCCTCAAGGCCCAGCTCCTTCAGGCCGAAGCCAGGCTTCGACTCCTACGACAGTCCCGAACCGAAACCAACCCGAACCGAAAATAAAGGGACCCCTGCGGGTCCCCGTCAAGAGTCGTATTTGCCCAACAACTTCAACAAGACCTCAAAGTCATGGGAATAAGGCGCCTCAATAGCAGGAATTTGCAGCCCTGGACTGTCGATACTGACCGCATGGGCATGCAGGGCTAGGCGGCGCATCATCGGCGTTTCCAACTCCTGGTTTTTGGACATTCGGTATTTGCGGCCCTTAATCTCGGAAAGCAAAGGAAATTCCCCCCCGTAAACCTGATCGGCGACGATGAGACAGTTTTGGGAGGCAAGATGAACTCGAATTTGGTGGGTTCGACCGGTTACCGGTCTGCATTCGAGCAATGTAAAATGACGGAAATAGGCCAGGCTGTTCACATAGGTTAAGGCCGACTTCCCGTTGCGAAAATCAACCCGGACGCTGCCGTCCCGACCCTGACCCAAAGGAAGGTCAATTGCTTGATTATCAAAACGATGAATGCCACCCACCAGCGCATGATACACCTTGTTGACTTGGCGCTTCTCAAAGGCCATGGCCACCGAACGGTACGCGTCCTCGGAGCCCGCAAAGAGCATGACCCCGGAGGTCTCCTTGTCCAAACGATGGCAAGGAGTCAGGGCGGGATTCCAAGCCCGCGCCATGCGCAACAGGCTTGATTGGCCGGGGGTTCGTTCGTCCAGGGTGGCAATCAAAGGCGGTTTGTTCACAGCCAACAGATCCCCTTCCTGCCACAAAACCAGGTCCTCAAAGGACGGTCTCTTCATGGCGCAAAGCTAAACCTCTCGACCTAGGTCTGGGCCTTGTTCAACGTAAACCCAAAGGTGGACCCCATTCCCGCAGAAGACCGCACATGAATGGTCTGCCCGTGCACTTCGAGCATATGTTTGACGATGGCCAAGCCCAAGCCGGTTCCCCCTTCGGAACGGGAGCGGCCTTTGTCCACCCGATAGAAGCGCTCAAAAAGTCGTGGCAAATGTTCGGGCTCGATCCCCATCCCGTTGTCCGAAATTTCAATCAAAAATTGTTGGCCCATATCAAAAACCCCCACTTGGGTCAGGCCCTGATCGTTGCCGTAATGAATCGAATTGGAAAGCAAATTGACCAGAACTTGTCGGATTTTTTTGCGGTCGGCGCGGACTACAAACGGTGGCTCGCAACCTGCTTTGATTTCGATTTGGATCCCACGTCCCCTTGCTTTGTGGTCAACCGAATCAAAAACATCCTGCAACAATTCATGCAGATCAAAATTTTCCCATTCCATACGGACCGAACCCGACTCCAATTCACTGATCGTTAACAAGTCTTTGACCAAGGCCTCCATCCGGTCAGCCGACCGAGCCGCCTTTTGGAGGAAACTGAGGTTGGTGGCGGGATCATCCTTGGCCCCGTCCAACAGGGTATGGATGTAGCCCTGTATATTAAAAATCGGGGTCTTGAGCTCGTGGGATACATTGCCCAGGAATTCCTTGCGGTATCGCTCCAGTTTTTCCTGTTCCTCTCGTTTTAGATTTTGTTCCTTGCTCCAACGCGAGACGGCCTCGTCCACTCGACCCAAGGGATCCGAAAGAAATCCCGATGGGGATTCGCTCATCAAATTGGATTTGGTCAGCTTGATGGTATGAAGAATCTGATGGACCTGATCCAACAAAAAAAACTTCAACAGGTAGATGGATGCCACCAAAGCAACCCCACCCCCCACGGTACCTAGAGTCA
The DNA here is from genome assembly GCA_903856555.1 of uncultured Bacteroidota bacterium. Lineage (GTDB taxonomy): Bacteria > Bacteroidota > Bacteroidia > UBA7662 > UBA7662 > SYHX01. The sequence goes on along the minus strand of CAIOCC010000249.1, from coordinate 11,181 downwards.
AAACCTCCAACCAACCCAAACCCAGCCACAGGGCCGCCCATGCAACACATGCCGAAACGGCGGCGGATACGATACCCGCCACCTGAACTGGAGTTAGGTTCTTCAAAGAAGCTCGAATTTATAGCCTACGCCCTTGATGGTGCTAATGTAGGCATCGCCGAGCTTTTCGCGAAGTTTGCGAATGTGGACGTCGATGGTGCGGTTGATGACCACCACGTCGGATCCCCAGATTTGTTCCAAAATCTGATCTCTGGTAAAGACTTTCCCCGGTTTGGATGCTAGGAGAAAGAGCAATTCAAATTCTTTGCGGGCCAAAGGAATGGTTTGCCCGGCCTGCGTGACCCGGTAGGCTTCCCGATCGATCACCAAGTCCCCCAACTGAAGTCGGTGATGCACTTCGTTCGTGGAGTCGGACTGAGAGCGCCGCAGAATGGCTTCGATACGGCTGAGCAAAGCCCGGGGCTTGATGGGCTTGGTCAAAAAATCATCGGCCCCGGCTTGAAACGAAAGCACTTCCACAAACTCCTCTTCGCGTGCCGTCAGAAAAAGCACAAAACAGGATTTCAACGAAGGAATCATGCGAAGCTGCTTGCAGGTTTCCATGCCGTCCATCTTGGGCATCATCACATCCAACAAGACCAAATCAGGGATGAATTCCCTGGCAATTTTGAGAGCGTCTTGGCCGTTTTCGGCCGTCTTCACCAAATAACCCTCCTTGACAAGATTGTAGGAAACAATTTCCAAAATATCAGGTTCATCATCCACCACCAGAATTTTGGTTGGTTTGGGGGAACCGGATAGGGACATACGAAATTGGATTAATTACAACACAAAGTAAGGGAACAAGGCATGGAGACCTTGTTAAGCCATGGTTAATTCAAAGCCTCTTGGAGCAGCGCCGAAGCCCTGGCCGGTTGAGCCCTGCCCCCGGTTCTTTTCATAATTTCACCCATAAACAAAGCCAAAAGACCCTTTTTGCCGTCACGGTATTCTTGAACCTTGGCGGGCATGGAAGCCAAGACTTCTTGGACCAACGCAGGTAAGTCATCCTCAACAGTTCCGCCCTCCAAACCCAGGTCTTTCAAGAGATCCTGAAGGCTTCGATTCGGTTGTTCCAGCCATGCGGGCCATACCTGCTGCACCGCCTGGTGATGGCTTAGTTTTCCCTCCTGAACCGCATTAATCAGTTGAGCAAGGGAGGCCGCTGATATCGGCAAATCCGAAATGGGCAAGGCGCGGGCATTCAGCCAGGTTTTGACCGGACCCATGGTCCAATTGGCCGCTTGTTTGGTGTGAGTCGTCCCCGAAATCAAGGATAGAAACCAAAGGGCCAGTTCTTTTTGGTCGCACAAGACCCCTGCATCGTAGGCACTAAGCCCCAACTCGTTGGTAAATTTAGCCATCAAGGCTGCCGGCAAGGGGGGCATTTTGGATTGAATCCCCTCGATCACCGATGGGGTCACCAGGATGGGTGGCAAATCCGGTTCAGGGAAGTACCGATAATCGTTGGCGGCTTCTTTGGAACGAAGCGCAAAGGTGTTTTGGGCCTGGGGATCAAAGGAGCGGGTCTCGGAAACGATGCGTTCCCCTCTTTCAACGGCTTCGCATTGACGCTGGTATTCGTATTCGATGGCCTTCTGAACGTGGCGCATCGAGTTCATGTTCTTGACTTCCACCTTGGCTCCAAACTCGGTCGAACCCACGGGGCGCACCGAAATGTTGGCATCGCATCGGAGCGAACCTTCTTCCATGTTGCCGTCACAGATTTCCAGGTAGCGAACCAAACGACGAATTTCTTGTAAATACAGGTAGGCCTCGCGAGCCGTGCGCAGATCCGGCTCCGAAACGATTTCGAGCAGGGGAACGCCGCAGCGATTCAAATCCACCAGGGTATCCAGAGGGTCCTGGTCGTGGATGCTCTTGCCCGCGTCTTCCTCCATGTGAATCCGGGTGATGCCCACCCGTCGGTGCTTCCCTTCCTCGCATTCAAGGTCCAGGTATCCGTCGTAAGCCAAAGGGGTCAGATGCTGGGTGATCTGGTAGCCTTTGGGCAGGTCCGCATAGAAATAATTCTTGCGCGCAAATTCATTGTATTCCCGAATTTTGCAATTCATCGCCAACCCAAGCAGGATTCCGTACTCCAGAACCTGGCCATTAAAACGTGGCAAGGTCCCGGGATGGCCCATCGAAATAGGCGACAAGAGGGTGTTGGGCAGAGCCCCAAAGTCGGTGCTATCGCTGCAAAATGCCTTGGATTGGGTCCTAAGCTGCGCGTGAACCTCCAATCCCACCACCAATTCGTACTTGGTTATAACATCATTCATCATCATGGATTAATGGCTAATTCAACGAATGCAGGGCCTGATCCAAAGCCAATCGAAGGGATTCGGCCGTTGGCGGAACGGAGGAAGGTGGCAAGGTCGCACTCCCCATGGCCAAATGGGGCTGACCTCCTCCTTGGCCCCCCAAGGAGGCTAACAAGACTCGAAGAATTTGACCGGCGTTGTGTGTTTTGGAGGCCTCTTCGCCCAAGGCAAGGCAGACATAAAAACGATCTTCCACCAAGGCCCCTAATAGAACCCTCGCCTGTGGGTCGTGGGCTCGGAGTTTGGTTGCCATGGCTTTGAGGGAATCGGACTTTCGGACATCGCAGACCTGGACCAAAATCGGAAAACCATGGTCCTGCGTTTCGAAGGCCTTCAAGGCGTCTTGGACCAAGGATTCAGTCCTTTTTTGGTCCCATTCGTCCATTTTTTTGCGCAATTGCCCCAATTCGTCCAGGCTTTTGCTGGCCTGGGTCAGGAGGTCCACCGGATTCTTGAAAAGGCCTTTGATTTGTTCCAGCAATTGCAGGCGCTCCTCTACCCATGCCTCGGCATAGGTTCCGCAGACGGCCTCGATTCGTCGGATTCCCGAAGCCACAGCGCTTTCAGAGACCACCCGAAAGAAACCAATGCGGCCGGTATGCTCCACATGCGTTCCCCCGCACAATTCCATGGAGTAGGTGCCCCCAAAGGAAATGACCCGCACCGAGTCCCCGTATTTTTCACCAAAGAGGGCGGTGGCCCCTTTTTCCATGGCCTCGCGAATCGGCAAGTTCCGGGATTCCTCCAAAGGCAAGGCTTGGCGAACCGCTCCGTTGACTTCCTCTACGATCGCCTGCATCTGTTGTTCTGTAACACGACCGGTATGGGCAAAGTCAAAGCGCAATTGGTGAGGTGACACCAAAGATCCCTTTTGTTGAACGTGTTGACCGAGGTGATGGCGCAGGGCGGTATGCAACAAATGCGTCGCACTGTGATGAGCGCTGGTGTTTTGCCGACGCTGGGCATCCACCACCGCCCTGAACGATTGTTCGGGATGGGATGGTAATTGGTTCACCCGGTGGATCCAAACATGATTCTCTTTGAAGACATCCAGGACTTCCAAGACCTCGCCGTCCTCACCAATCAAACGCCCCGTATCCCCTACTTGACCACCGGATTCGGCATAAAAAGGCGTAACCTCCAAAACCACTTGGGCTTGTTCGGCATCCCCGCTGCGAACCATCCGTTGCCGAAGCAAACGGCTCGAACATTCGAGTTGATCATAACCAACAAATTGCGATTCGAGCGCCGTGTCCCCTTCCGTCCATTCCATCCATGCCCAATCACCGGCTACAAGACGAGTGGCCGAACGAGAACGATCCCGCTGAACCTGCATGGCTTTCTCAAATCCGGCTTGGTCCATTCCAAATCCCTTTTCGGTCAAAACCAAAGCAATCAAATCCGGAGGGAAACCGTACGTGTCAAACAACTCAAATGCAGTGTCTCCGTCCATCTGAATCCCCTGAGGGACGACATTTTGAGCAGAATGGGCGGACATCCATAGATCCATGCGCTGCAGTCCTTTGGCCAAGGTGCGCAAAAAATTCGTTTCCTCGGCCTGCAAGGTCTGCGTAATGAGTACTTTTTCGCGGACCAATTGGGGCAATACGTCTCCCAAACTGGCAACCACTGTGTCCACCAATCGGTGCAGGGTTGGTTCTTCAAAACCCAGGTAGGTATAGCCGTACCGAATGGCCCGGCGCAGAATGCGGCGACAGACATATCCTGCTTTGGCATTGGAGGGCAATTGCCCATCGGCAATCACCAAGCATACCGCCCGCATGTGGTCGGCCACCACCCGCATCGCGATATCCACGGCCTCGTTGCCAGCCCCGTAACGGTGACCTGAGCTAGCTTCGATTTGGCGAATAAGGGGAACGAAAACATCGGTATCGTAATTGCTGGAGGCACCGGCAACGGCCCGACAGAGGCGCTCAAACCCCATGCCCGTATCCACATGACGAGCCGGCAATGCCTGCAATCGACCATCGGCCATGCGCTGAAATTCCATAAAGACCAGGTTCCAGAGCTCAATCACTTGGGGGTGGTCCTTATTGACCAATTCCCTTGCATCCAGCGCTTTGCGTTCTTCTTCACTCCGCAAATCCATGTGGATTTCGGAACAAGGACCGCAAGGACCGGTATCCCCCATTTCCCAAAAATTATCTTTTTTGTTACCAGGCAAAATGCGATCCTCCGCAATCCATTGCTTCCAAAAATTCCTGGCCTGATGATCCGCTTCCAATCCCTCGGTGGCATCCCCCTCAAAATAGGTGACATACAACCTGTCCTTGGACAAACCATAAGGCCCGGTCAACAATTCCCATGCCCAAGCAATGGCTTCCTCTTTGAAGTAATCCCCAAAGGACCAATTGCCCAGCATCTCAAAAAGCGTGTGGTGGTAGGTATCCTTACCCACATCTTCCAGGTCGTTGTGTTTGCCCGATACCCGTAGGCAGGGTTGGGTATCCGCCACCCGTCGAAAATCCGGGGTTCTATTCCCCAAAAACAAATCCTTGAAGGGATTCATCCCCGCATTGGTAAACAAAAGCGTCGGATCGCCCTGAACGATCAAGGAAGATGGTTGGGCAATATGATGCCCTTTGGATGCAAAAAAATCCAAAAAAACTTGTCTGACTTCTTCGGCCTTCATACGCATTTCTCCGTTCGTGTTAAGGCCCGAAATTACTTAATTTTGAGCAAATGGCTCGTCTGCGTTACGAATTCAATCCTGTCAAGCTGGTCTTTGAACAGGTTCGTCAACCTTGGCACAAGCGCTTGCTTGTGCTCTTGGGTTACTTTTCGGCGGCCGTGGTCTCTTCGGTGATGGTTATTTCCCTGGCTTATACCTTTTTGGACTCACCCAAAGAGAAGCAACTCAAGGAAGAATTGGCCGAAATGGAATGGCGTTACCAGGCCCTGGACCGCCGTCTGGACCTCATGCGCTCGGTCGTCACCGAACTGGAACAGCGAGACCGCAACATTTACAGGGTCATTTTTGAGGCGGAGCCTCTCCGCGAAGCGGCGGCCCCCAACAAAGCCGATATCAATGCCTATTCCTACTTGGCGACCTATCAATACGGGGCTCTCATGGCCACCACGGCCCTCAAAACGGAGGGGCTGACCCGGACCCTGTTGGATCAATCCACCTCGTACAAGGAATTGGGAACCCTGATTCGCCAAAAAAATCGCCTTTTGGAGGCGATGCCGGCCATACAGCCCATGGCCATGAGCGGCCGCAGGCGCGGTGAGCCCGTTTCGGGCTACGGTTACCGCATGGATCCCATCTACAAAACCGTAAAATTCCACGAAGGCCTGGATTTCACGGCCCCCATGCACAGCCCCGTTTATGCAACCGGTAACGGAACCGTCAAAGAATTGGTACGTATGGACCGCGGGTACGGGAATTACCTTCTCCTGGACCATGGGTATGGTTACCAAACCCTGTACGCCCACCTCTCACGCTTTGAGGTACGTCCCGGCCAAAAAGTCAAGCGTGGGCAGGTGATCGCCCGCCTGGGCAATACCGGCAAAAGCACCGGACCCCACCTTCATTACGAAGTCCACAAAAACGGACGCAAAGTGGACCCCGTTTACTTTATATTTAATGACTTAAACCCCGCGCAGCACCAGGAGCTCCTTGCCAAGGCCTCGAGTGCCAACCAATCGTTGGACTAATGGACCAGGAAAAAACCACCCCCCTCAAGCTTTATTACAATATCCGGGAAGTAGCCGACTCGCTTGGCCTCAACCCCTCCCTGTTGCGCTATTGGGAAACCGAATTCCCAATGCTACAACCCAAAAAGAACCGCAAAGGGAACCGGATGTACACCGAAAAAGACCTGGAACTTTTGCGTCAGATTCATTATCTCCTCAAAGAAAGGCGCTTTACGATCAAAGGGGCCCTGGCCCATCTCAACGAAAAAGGTTCCAAAATTCCTGAGACCCTCAGCATCAAAGAACGACTCCTGAGCCTGCGGGCCGGCTTGGTCGAACTCAAAAAGACCCTGGATCAGGAAACTCCCTAAGGAAGGACTCCACTTTTTCGACCATCAAGCGAGAACCCAAAACAACCGGTGTTCGCTGATGCAAATCCGTTGATTCCAATTCCAAGATGCGATTTTTGCCATCGCTGGCCTTCCCACCCGCCTGTTCTACAATAAAGGCCATGGGATTGCATTCGTAACCCAGACGTAGTTTTCCTTTGGGCGCCTTCCCGGTTGCTGGGTAGATAAAGACCCCCCCTTTGAGCAGGTTGCGATGAAAGTCCGCAACCATGGAACCAATGTAGCGGGAATTGTAGGGACGCGATGATGTTTCGTCGTAGGCCTGGCAATACTTGATGTATTGTTTGATTCCCTGTGGAAAATGGATGTAATTCCCTTCGTTGACCGAGTAAATAAAACCTTGTTCGGGAATCCGCATATCAGGATGGGACAGACAAAATTCACCGATGGAGGGATCCAGGGTAAATCCATTCACCCCGTGACCGGTGGTATAGACCAACATGGTGGACGAACCGTAGACGACATAACCTGCGGCCACCTGATGCATGCCCTTCTGGAGGCAGTCACTCAGAAGACCGGGACCCTCCTGAGAAACTCGACGATAAATCGAAAAAATAGTACCCACCGAAACATTCACATCAATATTCGAAGACCCATCCAAGGGGTCCATCAAAACGGCGTATTTGGCATCGGCCGAAACAGCACCCTCAATGGTGGTGATTTCATCGTCCTCTTCGGACGCAAAAACGCAGCATTCACCCCCGGCTTTGAGGGCCGCCTTGAATTGCTCATTGGCAAAGAGGTCCAATTTTTTGACCGTCTCGCCTTGGATATTGGTTTCGCCGGTATCGCCCAGGATATTGACCAGACCTGCCTTGTTCACTTCTCGGTTCACAATTTTGGAGGCAATCCCGATATCCCGTAACAATCGAGACAACTGACCTTTGGAATAAGGAAATTCGGCCTGACGCTCGATGATAAATTGACCAAGGGTGGTTATACGCTGAGCATTCATAACAAAAGGGGGGATTGAAACAAAGCCTAAATTAATACCTTTGAAGGTGCTTGACAACCACGTGTTAACAGACCTTCATCGCGGAATACGATACGGCGATGGTTTTTTTGATACGGCCTTGCTTGTCAACGGTCGCCCTGTATGGGCACAGGAGCACCTGGAACGCATGCGCTATGCGGCCCGTTTCATGGCCTTGGACCTTCCCTGGCACGATGTCTCGGATTGGGAAAAAATCGCGATGCAGGCTTGGCATGACCAAGGCCAACCCGTCTACGGACGCTTTCGGACCTTGATTTGGCGACAAAATGGACGTGGCTACCGGCCCGAAGGTTCAAGCTCGGATTGGCGTACCGAATTGGAGAATTTTGACGAAAGTCCTTTGTCCCCATCCGATGCGGTCTTGCGACTTGGTGCCTCCCCCTTGATCAAATGCCCGCCTTTGCTGCCCGATATCAAAAGCCTATCCGCACTCCCCTATATCCTGGCCGAAAAATTTGCCATCAACCAAGGCTGGGACGACGCTTTGCTCCGATCACCCCATGGGGGGCTGATTGAAAGCAGTCGTTCGAATCTGTTTTATTGGAAAGAGGGCCGTTGTTATACCCCCGATTGGAACAGCGGTTGTCTACCCGGGCTCTGCGCTGAATTTTTGGTCGAATTTTTGGGGCATCTTGGCCATCAAGTCGAAAGGATTCAGGAACCACCCACGGATCTCATGGACTGTACTTCGCTCTGGCTCACCAATTCGATTCGGGGGGTCCAACGGGTTTCGCATTGGAACGGAAACCTCCTACCCCGTCAACCCGAGGATGAAATGGTGGATGCGGCCAACAAAGCCCTCACCGGCCTTTAACCCAGGACTTGTCCATCCAGAGGCGCTTGACCCCTCAGAAAAGCTTCCATCGCCATGGCTTTCCCGTTTTGGGGTTTGATCACCAAGATTTCCAACCAACCATCCAACGCGCGTGCCCAACAACGTCCCCCCACGACTTTCAAGGTCCCGGGTATTGGAGACGATGCTGTAGGTTCCAAATCGTTGGGCTCGGGGCTCGTGAGCGCTGTTTGGAGAACGATCCACTGCCGCTGCCCCAGCACCGTTCGTGCACCCGGTGCCGGGGCAAAGGCACGTACAAAATGAAACAACTCCTCCGATGGTCTTGTCCAATCCATGACCGAATCCTCTTTGGAAATTTTGGGAGCCGAACGTAACAGTTGTCCCGTTGGCTGGGCCACGGTTTGAAGATCACCGGACGCGATACGACGAGCCGCCTGGACCAAGAGATGCCCACCCGCCTCGGCCATGGCATCGTGCAAATCCCCTGCATTCCATGCGATGGGAATTTCCAAACTTTCTTGACAGAGCATATCCCCGGTATCAATGCGGTTGTTGATCCGAAAAACCGTCAACCCTGTTCGGGTATCGCCCCATCGTAGCGCCCAATGGATCGGAGCCGCGCCTCGCAAATCCGGCAGCAAAGAGGCGTGCAGGTTCCAAGTTCCGTAACAAAACCCATCCCAAACCTCTGGTGGAAGCTTCCGAAAAGCCACCACCAACTGAAAGTCTGGATTCAGGGTCCTGAGTTGGTTCAAAAAATCAGGATCCAAGAGGTTTTCCGGCTGCCAAACAGGAATCCCCTGCTCCAAGGCCAAGGCTTTGACCGGGGTGTCAGCGGTGCGCAGACCCCTTCCGGAGGCACGGTCAGGGGAAGTGACCACCGCTAACGGACGACACCCCTGTTCAATTAATATCCGCAAAGACACGGCAGCAAAATCGGGCGTTCCGTAAAAAACAAATCTCATGGTGTCAAAGGGTTCGGATAGAGGAGATAGGGCTGGCGTTGGGATTCAAATCGCTGCAAGGCGGGTTGCCAGCTTCGTCGAATTTTTCGGACCGACGTATGCTTTTGCAATTGTAAACGCAACGCAGGTCCCCCAGCAAGTTTATCAAAGAAGGGCTGGAAAAAAACCTCGGCAGAGGATCGCTTTAGCCCCTTGGTTTTGGATTTGGATTCCCCATTGGTTGAATTCGTCAAGGGCGATTCACGGTATGACTTTTCAAAAGCCATCCAAAATTCATTTAACAAGGGGAGATGGATTCCCGGTCCATCCAACGGTCCTTGGGCCCATCGATCCATGCGAAAACCGCAGCATATACGGCCGTTCAGGACTGGGTTTTGGGATCGTCCTTTCAGCGGACGAGGCACAAAACAGGTATCCCCGTTTCGGTACCAAGGACTCCCGACCAACCCAAACGGCTGAGCCGTGCCGCGCCCAATCGAGACAGGACAAGCTTCAAAAAAACAGAGGGTCGGGTACCACGCCATCGCGATGGAATCGCGAAGGTTCGGGGACGGAGGACGCTCCGGCTGCAAACGAAGACCCTTGCGGTAACCACTCATGGGAAGGACGGTCAAACGAAGGGACTCGGCCTGAGCGATCCAACCTTGGCCTTTGATCATGCCGGCCAATTCCCCCAAAGTCATCCCGTGCAAGACCGGTATGGGATGCAATCCTACAAACGAACGATAGGCCGTGTCCAGAACAGGACCATCCACGGTGTAGTCATTCACATTGGGACGATCCAAAACCAACAAGGGGATTCCAGCCATGGCACAGGCCTGCATAACATAATGCAAAGTGCTTAGGTAGGTGTAAAAACGGACCCCCACATCTTGCAAATCAAAAACCAGTAGATCCAGATCCTGAAGCTGTTGCGGGGTCGGGGCCTTTCGTTGACCGTACAACGAATAAACCGGCAGGGAGGTCTTGGGGTCCAAGGTATCGGCCACTTGGGCACCGGCATCGGCCTCCCCCCGCAGTCCGTGTTCGGGCACAAACAAGGCCTGAACCTGGATCCCATCTTCCAACATAACATCGGCCAAAAGGCGACCCCTGACCGTGGAACTTTGGTGCAAAACCAACCCCACCCGCTTCCCTTCCACATGATGCTTCCACTCCGGCCAGCGGTTGGCCACCGAAGGATATGCCTCCTTGGCGGGGCCATTTTCCATCGCGTAAACGATGCAAATCATCGCAAACCACGCCAAAGAGGTCGCTAGCATCGCCGCCAAGGTTCGCCTTAATTGGAGTGAGAATCGCATACTTTTGACAAATCTATGGCCTGGTCCCCGGAATTACGAAAACTCCTGAGCAGAACCCTCACAGGGGCCCATGCCGGGCAACATACCCGGACCGTCCAACGCATGGCGGTCATCAGTACGGCGGCTGGAATCTGCCTCTATCTCTTGGGGCATGCGGTGGTCAACGGCTTTCAATGGGAAATCCCTCAACGAATGGGAAGGTTTTGGGGGCATCTCCAAGTCCGGAATCTCCAAACCACCGAGCAGGAATACCGAGAACCCCTCAAGCTGGATCAAGACCTGCGGCAAACCCTCGAGCAAGAACCCGAGGTGGTGCGCGTCTCCCCCGTCATTTTGGTTCCGGCCCTGGCCCAAACCAAGGCCGGCATGGAGGGCCTCCTCCTCAAAGGAATGGACACGGTGCCTCAGCCCTTTCCGGCCGGAACCCTGGTCCAAGGGCCCATACCTCGCTGGCCCAAAGCAAACGCCCAAGAAATATTGCTCCCCAAGGACGTAGCAAGGAATCTCAACCTCAAGCTTGGGGATAAGTTGACCGTTTATTTCATGCAGGAACCCGTACGAATGCGCTCCTTAAAGGTGGTGGGACTTTTTGAAATGCCTATGCAAAGTGAATTGGGGCGACCGGTGGCCTTGGTGCCCTCGGCCCTTCTGTCGCGTATCCTGGGATGGGGTCCGGATCGCTGCAGCCATCT
>CAIOCC010000248.1 GCA_903856555.1 uncultured Bacteroidota bacterium | reverse complement strand
GGTGATTTTTATTGCTATCTGATCGAGGCGGTGCATCGCAATGGCTCGACCGCCACCTCCAATCCGGGCTGTGACACGGTTTACAATCCCTTGGTGACTTACAATCATATTCGTCGGGTTTCGGTGGATACCACCACCGGGCTGTTGAGCCTCAAGTACATTTTTAATCCGGTGGATATTGTGGATTATTTCCTACTTCAACGCCAGATACCAGGTCGCGACTTTGTGACGCTGGATACGTTTCGGGTTTCCGATATGGATTTTTCAACCGGCGTGCCCACCATCAATTATGTGGATTCATCGGCCAAGCCGGATCGAGAATCCTACAGCTACCGCATGGTCGTGGTCGATCTCTGCGATGTTCCGATTGATACATCGGATGTTTTCACCAATCTTTTGTTGACCGGTGATGTGGACAAGTTCACCTATCCCAAGTCGGCTACAGCCCTCCAATGGTTTCTTGAGAATTCCTGGCCCCAAAACCTGGAATATTACATCGTGAACAGGGACGATGTAGCAACGGGTCGAACCAGGGCCTTTATCCCCGTATGGCAGCTTCCAAGCCCCGTGGTTCGTGCTTATGTAGATACCGTTCCTCAGGACCCATCGCCCAATGCTTTGGGCCGCTTTCAGTATTACCTAACTGCCAGGGAACGCAATCCCAACCGGGATGATTTTTTCCAAGAAGAATTGTATTCCAATATTATTTCGGTCATCCATCCGCCGCGCCTCTTTATGCCAACGGCGTTTGTGCCTGGTGCAGCTGGTGGGAACGGTTCCTTCTTGCCATCGGGGATTTTCATCGATATCCGCAAAGAATTCAAGTTGGAGGTCTTTAACCGTTGGGGTCAATTGCAGTTTGAGACCAATGATTTCTTCAAGGCTTGGGATGGCACCAATTTGAACGGGGACCCTGTTGAACAAGGAACCTATGTCTATCGGGTGATTTATACCGGACGTGACGAGAAAACCTACGCCTTCAATTCTACGATTCTGGTTTTGCGCCAAAAAGATTAATTCGAACCATCTACCGCTTATGAAAATGCGTGCCTGTTCCTTTTTGTTCTTTGGTTTGTTGTTGGGGAGCCTGTTCGGGGTTCTTCCTACCCAACAGCTGTCGGCTCAACCCACCTTTCGAGGGGGGGATTTGACCTACGAGTGTTTGGGTACTTCGGGGGTCTTCCGGTTTACAGCGGGGGTCTATATCACTTGCCCCGGCGTTAATCCCTTCAAAGACTCCTTGGCTTTGTTTGAGCGATCGATGGTTCCAGGCGCCGTTCCGGTTTTTCGGGGTTGGCTCCGTTACGATGCGGGTCAGAGTTACAGCATTGCGGATTCATCGGCCCCTCGTCTGGCGCCCTTGCCACTTGCTTCTTGTCAGAGTAGCAATTCAATTATCAAGGATGTTCGTCGGATGGTGTTTGTAGGGGATCTATTGCTGGATACGGTGCCTGTTCCCGCAGCGGGTTACGTGTTTTTTGTTCCTCACGTTTCGGAGGCATTGGCCGTGGTTGGTGGGGTGAACGGTGGTCTGCCATCGCGGGCTCTCTTTCCGACTGAACCTGCCGACAACATGGTGGTGGGTGCGGTTGGTCCTACGGCGCGTTTAGCGGCCAAGATGCTAGGATACGGTGGCCTAAGGCCTCAGTACATCTGCGATGCAAGCCCCTCCTTTTACAACGACCCCAATCCTCTGTTCATCGCCAACGCCAACAATTTTGTAGCGGATAGCGTGACGGTGACCAATATGGCGGTGGAGTCCAATTTTTACGATTCCATTTCATATCATTTGGGTGGGCCTATTTATGATACCAACCTTGTGTCTTTTCCTGTTTACAATACGGGTATTGCCTTTAATACAGCGACAGCACCCGCTGGGTTGTTTAACCTGAATTCTCTGAACGGTGAATTCAGTTTCAAGCCATTGCGCCTAAACAACCTTTCACCCACCCGCTACCATTGGGGTATCACGGTGCGGAGTTGGCGTTGCAATTCCCTGCTCTCCGAGGTTTACCGGGAATTTGTCGCCGAGGTGATAACACGCCCCAGCAGTGGGCAGTTTCCTCCCTTTTTGGAGAACCAGAAACCTCCATACTTCACCTCCAATTCGCGATTCTTTCGGGAGTTTTATGTCGAAGACACCCTTTCCCAGTCTTTCTTGGCGGGGGATGATGTCCCTTTTGGCTTGCCACCGGGCACCGATAATTACCTGAGCATCGGCATTCAAAGTCCATACCTGAATGCTGCAGCGGCTTCGGGGAGTGGAACGCCCCGACCAGGAGTTTGTTCAACGGCATCAGCTTTGCCATTTGTGGCAGGTCGAACCGATGTTCCAACTCCCCAGATCTTGTCGAATAATTTGTTTACCGGCTATGGCTACGCCCAAATCAATTCAACGCTTTTGCGATTTGGTTGGATCTCGCGTTGCGATTCGGTTTTCATTAATCAATGTTATAATCACGCCCGGGTTTTCCCCTTCTTGGTGACAGCCGGGGATTATACGCCCCCCTTGTTGGGCAAGCAGTCCAGGGTTTTTAGCGTTCGATTGCGGAATCTTCCGGCCCTTCCGGCTCCTACTTTTTACGGGGTATCGGTGGGTGACCAAAACGACCGTGTTCGCTTGTATTTCCGTAATCGGATTGATACCAGCACCATTGATCCTTTGGACAGCCTCAACAATGCCTTGGACACACGGGGCTTAACACCTGCTCAGCTCAAGGTGAGGTCCGTTAACCGTCGCTTGAGTTCCTTTAATAGCTATCAAGTCTACCGGTCTATTTTGCCAACCGGACCATGGGTCTTGGTGGGGAGCGTTACCGATCCTTTTGCTGATTTTTTTGAGGATAACGATCCCAACCTACGCCTGGACGCGCAGGATTATTATTACAAAATTTGGACCCTCAGTGGTTGCGATATCAATTTGCGTTACGACGAAAGTGTTGTTATCAAAACTTTTGGCGGAAACCACACCAATGACAAGGCCAACATGCGGGGGATTCTTGTTTGGGATACCATGGGGATTGCCAATACCCAGTTTCTGACCGATTCGTCCTACATGCAACGTCGCTACCCGGCGCTCGCAACCTGGGATTCCCTCAAAATTGTCGAGGGCCCACGGATAGATAGTACGTTGCCTTTTCTCTTCTGCAACGATAGTTTGCATTACCGCTTAGGTGTATACGACAATGGCACCGGCATTCCAGGAATGGTTTATTGGAGCCGTTGGATTTTGGCCAAGTACATATTGCCTGATTCGATGCGTCTCAAATATGTTTCGGTGGATACAACGGGCATAGGCGATGGGGTTCAAATAGCTTGGTACCCGGAGGTGGATACCCTGCGGGATTTTGTTGAGTTTCGTTTTTCTCCGATCGCCCCTGGGCAGCTACCACTTTTGACGGTTCCCAACCGGGATCCCGTAACCCTGGAATTGGATTCATTCTATCAGGGGAATGTGGGACTCAGCGCATCGGACCCCAATTTTCAAGCGATTCTCCTGAGTTCCGTGGATACCTGCCTCAATGTGGGGGGCGGATCGGTTCCTCACCGGGTGGTGAATGTGGAAGCGGTCGCTGAGCCTTGCCTCAACCGTGTCTTGTTGGGTTGGAGGGAATACGAAGGCTGGGATGATTTGTTGTACTATTTGGTCTATCGTCAAGATCCTGGCCAGGGTTATGTTTTGAGAGATACCGTTTTGGGTTCTTCGTATTCGGATATCGATCCCACGTTGACCTTGGGCAATGTTTACCGCTACCTCGTGGTGGCTTGTAATGCCCGCGGTTTCCGCTCCCATTCCAACTTGGATACGGCTTTGTACGATATCCCGGAGCCTGTTTTCTCCTATATTGAATCCGCTTCGGTGGATTCGATCTCGTTTAATTCGGTTTGGGTCCGCTTTAATATTCCCGAAAATGCTTCCATCGGCAAATTGGAACTGATGCGTAAGGACGGTCCGGATGCTTCCTTCCGTTTGATTGATACCATGGGCAATCCCAGTTTCTTGACTGGAGCGGTGGGTACGTATCGTTCGTACCTCTACAACGATACGTCGGCCCGTACCCCTGACAAAGTCCAATACACCTACCGAGTGATTGTTTACGATGCTTGTTATTTGTTATCGGATACATCTCAGGATTTTACTTGTTTGTTTCTGGTTCCCGGTGATCGCGCCAACTACCTGAACCTCCTGAAATGGAATTCCTTTGATTCGTTGTTATCGTTCAACGGCGAGGTGGATAGCTTTATCGTCTACCGCAATGCCACGGGTAGTACAACCCCATTTTTCGGCCTACCCCGGAAGGAACCAGGGGCCCTACCTCCTTGGAAGCCATTCCATGAGTACGGGGATGCGGTGGATAATATTCCGAGCTCGGATGGTTTGTTTGATTATTTCATTGTGGCCGTAGAGAAGGATAATCAGTGGGAGTTCAAAGGCCGTGCCATTTCCAACAAGATTACCATCCGTCAAGAACCCCGCGCATTCTTCCCGACCGCCGTTTTGGGTGGATCAACCGGAGGGAACGGGGAATTTAAGCCTTCCTTTAATTATCGAATTTCCGGGGATAGTTTGTACTATTTCAAAATCATGAGCCGTTGGGGCAAAGTGATCTTAGAAACGCGGAATGTGGATTTGGGTTGGAAGGGCTATGTTGGTGAGATTCAAGATGAATCCGCCGAGAAGGCCCAGCAGGATACCTATATCTACGAACTGCGTTTCACCGGTGCGGATGGCAAAACCTACAACTTCAAGGGCAATTTAACCTTGCTCTGGAAGGATTGAGGCGACCTCTTTTAGCTGGCTATACCAGGCGCTCCCGTATTTGCGTTCCAGGGCCACCCGGAGGAATTCATACATGCGTATACCTCCGTTGTTACGGGTATCGCATGCGGGTTGACAAATATCCCAGCGAT
>CAIOCC010000247.1 GCA_903856555.1 uncultured Bacteroidota bacterium | reverse complement strand
GGAACCTGGTTACCTGTCCAGGCAAAGGCGGGTTCCATCCAAAGCGCAGCTTGTTTTTTTAAATCAAAGGGGGCCACCACAAAACCATTTCGGTCCTGAGGCGTCCATACCCGGTTGTGGTGAGCGGTGGGGTCCACCAGGTGCTGAGTCGGGTCCAAATGGGACGCAACAGAGGGATGGTCCATTCTTCCTGAATCATCCTTTGCCACACCGCTGCGATGGGGTTGGCGACTGCTGACCCATCCAATACCTCTATTGAAACAATAATCAAACAAAGCCTCGGCGGAGACTGTGCCAGAGGTTTCTACGCTCATGCTTGGTCGCGTAGGGCGGCTGTAAAGCGGGAGATGCAGCAAAGCTGCTCTTGTTCATCGCAAACTCGAATTTCCCAAACTTGGCTCGAGCGGCCGTTGTGGATAATGGTGGCGGTTCCTGTAACATAACCATCTCGGACGGCACGCAAATGATTCGCATTAATTTCCATCCCTACCGCATAACGTCCTTTCCCGGCCAGCATATTGGCTCCAATGCTACCCAGGGTTTCGGCCAATGCAACGGAGGCACCGCCGTGCAGCAGCCCAAAAGGTTGACGCGTTCGATGGTCGACCGGCATTCGAGCCTTTAGTTGGCCCATCTCGGCATGGAGGATTTCCATGCCCAGGGATTCGCAGAGGTTTCCGCGCATGGATTCACGGACGGCTTCAAGGATGGCTTCGGGTGTCATGGGGTTGTTGGGAGATAAAGGGGGGTACAGGTCGGGGCTTTGGGGTCTCGGCCGGCACCAAAGTAGCGGCGGCGGTAATAATCTTCATCAAGGTCGGATACGATGACCCCGGCTTTGGTGGTGGCGTGCAAAAAGAGGTTGTTGCCTAGATAAAGCCCTACATGGGAGATTTTGTTTTTTCGAATTTTAAAAAAAACCATGTCCCCCTCTTGGAGCTCTTCTTTGGGAATCTTGGTGAGTTTGGGGTAGATATCGGCGGAGCCCCCGCTGTAAGACCTTCCGTAAACCGTCCGTTGTATTTCGCAAACCAAACCACTGCAGTCGATGCCTTGGGAGGTACGGCCGGCGTAGCGGTAAGGGTATTTGGACCATTTGGCAAGCATGGCGTACAATTCAGGTCGTTGAACCCTGTTGACTTCGATGGGGATCTTGCCCATGAGTCCTCGTAAAGTAGAAGGTTCACAAAGGGAATCCGGCCAAGTGAGGTAACAGGGCCTGTTCGAAAGGGAGTCCATAGGGGTGGATGGCCAGGTCAAAGAGGCTCCGGAGCCATTGCGATAGGCCCCCAGACTCAAAAAAACCAAGCAAAAAAGAAATCGTATCACGTACCAAAAATCAAGAAGGCCAAAAATACGACCCATCCCTTGATGCAGGGGGTGGGCTTAATTTTGAGGAGTGAATCCAGAACGTATACCGCGCGCGGTCCGCTTTGCGGTCCCCAATGCCCTGACCCTGGCCAACCTGTTTTGCGGCTGCCTGGGGATTGTAGGTGCGCTCAACGGGGGCTACGACTGGGCATGGATGATGATCATTCTGGCCGCTTTGCTTGATTTTGGGGATGGAGCAGCGGCCCGATGGCTGCGGGCACCCAGCCCCATGGGCAAGGAGCTGGATTCCTTGGCCGACTTGGTTTCCTTTGGGGTTCTGCCCGCCTGCCTGGCCATGGTCCATGCCCGCAGTTTGTTGCCATCCTACGGGGCTTCGCCTTGGCCAACCGATGGAACAGGGCCGATTTACTGGCCCATGGCTCCCTGGCCATCCCATGCCGAGGGTTGGTGGTTGCTTGCCTTTGCAGCGATCCCCCTGGCTTCAGCTTGGCGTTTGGCTCGCTTTAATTTGGAAGAGGGTTCCAGTCGCTTTTTTCGGGGTTTGCCAACACCGGCCCATGCCATCTTGTGGATGAGTTTTTTGGGCGCCTTGGATACTTGGCCCGCCTTGTATTTGTTAAAATTGGAGGCCTGGCACTTGGCCGTCGCAGCTTTGATGGGTTCATGGTTGCTGATTTCTCCTTGGCCCCTGCTTTCGATGAAATTTGAAAGCGGAGCACCGCGTGTCAATGCAGCACGCTGGGTCTTGTTGGGCGTGGGTTCTGTGGCTGTCATGGCCGGCGGCTTGGCCGGATTGTTTTTTGTTATGCTTTTTTATTTTCCATATTCCTTTTTTATCGCCCGATACCTATGACCCGATTTATTGCAGAAATTGACATCATGCCGCACGATGCTTTGCTGGATCCCCAGGGAAAAGCCGTACTGACCGGATTGGCGGCCCTGAACCTGAACCATGTGCAAGATGTACGGGTTGGCAAGCATTTGCGCCTTCGCCTCGAGGCGGCTGATCGTGCCGAGGCCGAGGCCATCACCACCAAGGCCTGCCGCGAACTCCTGGCCAATATGGTCATGGAATCCTTTGACTTTCGGATTCACGAAGAACAATGACCTCCGGGTCTGCCGCATCAAGCGGACGTTTGTTGCTGGTGGCCACCCCCTTGGGTAACTTGGGGGATATAACCGTTCGCAGCTTGGAAGCTCTGCGCAGTGCGGATGCAGTCCTCTGCGAGGACACTCGACGGACGGGGTTGTTGTTCAAGCTCTTGGGAATTACCGCCCCCTTGCAGCCCTACCACGCGCACAATGAACATGCCGTGTTAACGAGGGTTGTGGAACAAATTCGCAACGGGCGTACCGTGGTATTGGTTTCGGATGCAGGGACGCCCGGCGTTTCGGACCCCGGATTTCTCTTGGTGCGGGCTTTGTTAGAACAAGGATTGGAAGTCGATGTTCTGCCAGGTCCAACGGCGCTTATCCCTGCCTTGCTTTTGTCAGGTTTTCCTTGCGATCGTTTTGTTTTTGAAGGCTTTTTGCCCCTCAAAAAGGGTCGCAAAACCCGAATCGAAAGCCTGCGTTCCGAAAGCCGGACTGTTATTTTGTACGAATCTCCTCACCGGATTCTTCGTACCCTTGGGGAGCTCAAAACCGCTCTGGGCCCCGAGCGTCGTGCTTGCTTGGCGAGGGAACTCACCAAAATGCATCAGGAAACCCTGCGTTTGCCCTTGGGTGAATTGGAGGCGGTCTGTGCCCAACGACCGCCCAAAGGCGAAATGGTGCTGGTCATCGAAGGAGCCAAGGCTCGACCGGACGCGATCGAATCCCGCGAAAACGAAGAGGACGCCTAAAAGACCGGGAGCGGTTCATTAGGGGCCGGTAGGCACGTAGGATCCATTGACATCTCCGCCGCAGAGGCCCTGCAAGAGAAGATTGGTATAGGACCCGCCGTTCACGAGGTTGAGGTTCAAGGTGCCCCAAACCCAATCGCCCAAGGGGAAGGAATTGATTTGATTCGAGAAACGCCTTGATACCATCAGGGCATCGGTCGCATTCACCGCATTGGACGCATTGGCGTCGGCGGCGACCAAGGGCAACCCCGCCATGGGAGCCAGGTTCCCAAAATGCCTGTTAATTCCCAAGGCATCGGTCGCATTCACCCCGCCCCAAGGCTTGAAGGTGAGGTACTCCAGGGTATAGGATCCAGTGGCTCGGAATCCTAAATTGAATTGACCCAAAGCGTCGGTGGTATCGGTGGCCAGGACTTGGTTGTTTTGTTTGAGGATCACCAAGGAGTTGCCAAGGGATGTTTGGGTATTGTTGGCATAGACCAATCGACCGCTGACCGGTAAGCCCGTTGGTTGCCCGCTGCTGCTCAATTGCAGATTTGTCAAATACAAATTGTTACCGTAATCATTGATAGCGGTCCATCGCAGGCGGATGCGTTGACCAGCATAGGCTCCCAGATTGACACTGTCTTTGCGCCATTGGGCGGCCGTTGTGGGCGTAAAAGTCGTCGTGCTAGCTGGAACGGTTCCGAGGCTGGTGCCGCTTTTGTTGTAAACGCCGTTGGTATAGGTGGTTCCGCAGTCGGATGATACATCGATCCGCAATCCATCCACATAGGTTGTGTTGTAGGGAGCATAGGCTACATCAAAGGTTAACCAGGTGTTCTGTGGATTGGCATTGGTCAAATCCAGAATGGGACTCACCATGCCGTCTTCTTGACCTCTAGCGTTGTAGGCAAAAAAATTAATCCAAGCCATGGTGGTGGTGCTTCCTCCAGGGCCGGAACCGCTGCGGTAAACCCAGGTTGTTGACGAATCAGGGTTTTGGAGAGCCCAACCGGACGGCAGACCCAGGCCCGAAAAATTGACCGAAATCGGCAGCGACTGACCCTGCCCCACACTGATAAACTGAAGCCTGCTCAACGTATCGGAGCCGTAACTATTTCCCGCCACCAGAGTTACCGTGTAGGTGCCGTTGGCGGTAAATTGAACTTGAGGATTGGGGGAGTTGGCGTTGGTATTGTTCACAAAAACAAAGGAAGTCGGAGCAATCGTCCACTGCCAGGTGGTTGGACCGTTTTGGCTTTGGTCCAGCAGGGTGAGCGTTTGGTTCAGGCAGGCTTGTTGGGAGGACCCCCCAAAATTGGCAACCGGGGCCGTTTGGCAACCGGTCGTGGTATTCAAAGGTTTGGCGACGGCCAGACTGCGGCGACTCCTCCACGCGTTGGCGGTGCCAACGGCTGTAATAGCATACCAATCTTCGGAAGTTAGATTGGTTCCAAGAACCGTAAAATTGCTTGCGGTGGTGGTTCCGATGGAATCCATGGTGCGTGCCCCCAATCGGTGCACGATGTAACGACCCGCTCCGCTCACCGGTGTCCAAACCAAGCCCAGCTCGGTGGGGCAGATATAGCCAAAGGCCAGTCCCGTCACAGCAGGACTGACGCTGAAGGTTTGGGTGGATTCCCCCGTTAGACTGCCCGATAGAACACGGATTTTGTATTGACCACCGGTGGTCGAAGGGACAACCCAAGAGGTATGGCGAACATTCGGCCCCAAATTGGTGGCGATGTTCGACCAGGTTTGTCCGTTGTTATTGCTCCATTGGACGGTAAAGGTTCCGGTATTGCCGGTTGCATCCCAGCGAATCAATTCGGTCTCTCCGCTAACAAAGCTCTCTCCGCCCATGGGATAGGTCACTTTAATTTGATCGGTATGCAACTCGTAGACCAACCAATACGTTTGAGGCCCCTGCGCAATGCCGGTGCCATGAACGCGGACCGTGTAATTCCCAGGTGCAGGGTTCAAGATGCGAACCTGCTCTGCATTGTTAAGGGTATCGATTCCCGGAGCGGCCGGGGTATTCAGGGCCGCAACGGTGGGTGTTGGGTTGAGAACCAAAGGCAAGACCGCGGTCCCAACGGGAGTCAAAACGCGGAGATCCAAGTTGTTGACGAGGGCCTTGGTAGCGTTCGCGACGCCTGCCCGGTCCGCCCAATAGAGCATCACCCTCAATTGCCGGGTAAGGGGTGGAATATCCAAGACCAAGCTCTGGCTATCTCCCTGGTTGAGGGTGCCGGTTTGGTATCGATTGTCCTGTAACAAATCCACCGCCCTTAGGGCGTTGATTCGGCCCCAACCAAAGCGAAAATCCGGCCCGGGGTTCCCAAGATCCTCGGCTGTATTGAGGATGGCGGCTTTGAGGAGCGCGGCAGGAGGGCGGATTTGATTTAAGCTGCGGTAGGCATGGCTAATTTGAGCAAGGGTTCCCATGACGCTGGGCGAGGCAGCTGATGTTCCACCCCCCACCTGGTAGGTATTGTTCGGGCCGGTGGACATTTGGTTGTAACCATTGGCGCTGATATCGGGCTTGATTCTTCCATCGCTGGCCGGGCCTCGGCTCGATGAATTTTCGAGCGAATCGGTGTTACGAAGATTGCCGACGGCGATCACATTTTTTCCGGCTTTGTAGCCACCGGTAATGTTCCCCCATCCAGAACCGGCACCGTACCCGTGGTCCGAGGTTCCGGCATTGCCAGCAGAAAAAACGTGCATGAGCAACGGGTTGCTGTTCAATTGGGCATCAATACTGACCGCGCTGCTGTTGTAGAGACCTCCGTTGACTTCGGAATAGGAGGTGGAGGTCAGGGTGGTACCCAGGGTGCTCAAGTTGGTCACGGCATTGCTCACATGGGGGTAACTAGAGATTCCGTACATGTGCAAATAGGCCTTGGTGGCCGCGCCGATGCGGGTTGGATTGAGGTTGCCGTTGCCAACGGAGATGCCGGCGACCATATCCCCGTGGGTGTTGGCTGCTGCGGTATTGGTCGTGTATTGAGTGACACGCCCCGCAAAATCAATATGCGGCCCGATGGCGCCATCGTCCGCAATGGCCACCACGACGCTATCCCCATCAAAGCGACGACCGCCCATCACAAGGTTATCAATGGCGTGACCCCGGTGCAGACTGCGGGCTTCCCGATCCTCGGGTTCTCCGGGCTCGCTTCCGGGTTCGATGAATTGAACCGCCGGGTGTTGCAGGAGGGTTGGCAAAAGATTGGGAGGTAACCGCAGGGCGATTCCGTCCTGTCCTTGGGGTGATTTGGCAAGTTCAATGCCTGGAACAAGGCTGATTTCCCTGGACCATTGTTCAACCGATGCGCTCGGATGCAGTGTGACATGGAGGAGGGCGCGTCCGTCGGAGTCAACCCTCAAACGTGGAAACCCGTTCTCCATTAGAAACCGACTCAGCTTCAGGAGCGGATCAACCGGGGCGATGGCAAGGATGGGAGAATTTGGAAATAGGATTTGTTTTAACAATGATTGACTAAAATCTGCGGGAGCCGAAACAAAATAACCCAGTGGAGGTAGATGTCCTTCGTAACGCAGCCCTTGCTGGTTAAGCGCTTCCCATTCCTTGGCCGTTGGCAAGCGCTTGCAACCCATGAGCAGGTAAACGCGTCCATCCCAAGACGCCCAGCCTTTCCATTGTTGGCGCATTTCACCGATACCGGTGGGCAGGATGGGTATTTCCAAGACCCCCCCTTGGTGCGGTAGTCGAAAGACCGATGGGCCGGATTCCGGGAAAATAGCCGCAGCAGCCACCCGATCCGGGTAAGCGGCCGTGATGGCGGAAATGACCAAAAGAAGGACCCCCCGGAGGAATGTCTTCATCATGGAGGGGCTCAGGGCGGGCCCAAATCGGCTTTTTTGAATATTTTCCATAAGATTCCTGCAAATTACAAAGAATTAAACCAAGCCGATGTTCTTTGGTTTGGAATCGACTTCCTCCGTTTTTTGCAGTATGAATCCGATGATAGCCCGATGGATATCCCCTGGTCTCTTTCCTTGGGTTTTGGGAGGCCTAGCCGGCCTGGCTTGGTGGCTGTCCTTTCCTCCCTACGATTTGATTCCCCTGAGTTGGGTGGCCTTGATTCCCTTGTTGTGGGTGGTGGATCATACCCGCAGGCCCTTGCCGGTGATTTTTGCTGCGGCCTGTTGGGCCTTTGGGCTGAGTACCTGGTGGGTTTATCGGGCTGCTTTGATTGGGGCCGTCGCCGGTGTGGTGGCCAATGCGGTCTACCTCACCTTGGCCGTTATGTTTTATGCCTGGCTCCAAAAGGCGGGTTCATTGGCCACCGACAAGAAGGTCTGGTTGCAATGGCTGGCCTGGGTGAGTCCCTGGCTGGCGATGGAATACATCCATCAGCGCATCGATCTGGATTTCCCGTGGATGCTCCTGGGTCATGCCCCCGCCAATCATCCTTGGTGGATTCAGTATTACGAGTGGACCGGGGTCGCCGGAGGTTCGTTATGGATTTTATCGGTTAATTTTTGGCTTTATCAAACGTGGATGCAAAGGCGCCAAGCCAAGTTATGGGCCGCGCTGTGGTTGTTGATTCCTGCAGCGGTTTCCGTGGGCCTTTACCAATTCCGGGAAAACACCCAGGAGCCATCGATTCGGGTCTTGGCGGTTCAACCCAATTTGGATCCTTACCGGGTCAAATTTGAGCCGTCAACCTACGCCGAACAAATGCGTATCTTCCTGAAATGCACCGATTCGCTTGAGGGAACCGGTCTGGTCGTATGGCCCGAAACCGCCTTGCCGGATTATTGGGTATTGGGCGATGGAGCTCCCAAAAATCCTTGGATGGATACTTTGCAGAATTATGTTAGGAATCGCCCGGGTTTGGCCTTGATGACAGGGGCCAGCGTGGTCCAATTGCATGGCCAAAGAAGCGGGTCTCCCACCTATACCTTCTACAATTCGGCGCTGGGTTTGGGTTCCGTGGATTCAAGCGAGCCCCCTAACATCCACACAACGCCCGCTCTTTATCACAAATCCAAATTGGTTATTGGGGTGGAGAAACTGCCTTACCCAACGGTTTTTAACGCCATAGCGCGCTGGATTTCAGTGGATTTGGGGGGCATGACCGGGCAACTTGGCACCCAGTCGGAGCGTACCCCCCTGATGATGGGCTGGGTCTCGCCGGGGATTCCGCTGAAGGTGGCCCCCATGATTTGTTACGAGTCTATTTTTGGAGCTTATTGCGGGGGCTTTGTGAACAACGGAGCCAACCTATTGGCCGTGATGACCAACGATGGATGGTGGGGGGAAACCGACGGTCATCGCCAGCATTTGGCCTACGCCCGTTTGCGTTGCATCGAACAACGTAGGTCCATGGTTCGCTCCGCCAATACCGGGATATCGGCCCTAATTGATCATCGAGGGGAGTTATTGGATACCCTGGGGTGGGGACGTCGGGGCGTGGTTCAGGGACGCTTGCAATTGCGAAACGAGCCCACCCTTTATGCACAATACGGGGATGTTCTGGGCCGTTTGTCTTGTGTTTTTACGGTGCTTTTTGGATTGCTTTACGGGGTTCGTTCCCTTATGAAAAACCGAGCTTAAATCGTCAACCATTTATGGAATATCTCAAAGGCCGGGAGGCTCAAATCCAAGCAGGGGTCGAGGCCCTGGCTAGGCAATGCGGAGATCTCATGCTTCGCCGCAGCGGGGATCTTCAAACTGACGAAATTCACTTCAAGGACCGCCGAAATCTGGTGACCGAGGTGGACTTGGCTTGCGAAGCTCTTTTGGTGGAGGGGCTCAGGGACCTGCTCCCCGAGGCCAACTTTCAAACCGAGGAAGGGCTGGTTCCAGGAACCGATCGCGGGTTGCGTTGGGTGGTGGATCCCCTCGATGGTACCACCAATTTTGTCCATCGTTTGCCCATTGTCTCGGTCAGCATTGCCTTGGTGGCCGATCAGCGAGTGGACCTGGGCGTGGTGTACGCTCCTTTTCAGGATGAAATGTTCGCCGCCATCCGGGGTTCCGGGGCTTTTTGCAACGGCCATCGCCTGAACGTATCCAGGCCTGCGGGTTTGGAAGATGCGCTGTTGGCGACCGGTTTCCCTTTTCAACGCTTTGATCGCATCCAGGCCTACATGGAGGTGCTCCAAACCTTAATGCGTCAGTGCCGGGGCCTCCGTCGAATGGGATCAGCAGCCATTGACTTGGCGTATGTGGCCGCGGGTCGTTTTGATGGTTATTTCGAATACAATCTGCAGCCCTGGGATGTGGCCGCCGGACTGCTCCTGGTCCAAGAAGCGGGGGGGCAGGTGGGAAGCGTGCGGCCTACGTACCATCCCTTGGACGGTCGCGAAGTGCTGGCAGCCCCCGCTGAACTCTACCCGGCTCTGGAGGCGTTGTTGCGGATGGCGGATTCGACCCACGGGGTTTGAGAAGGGATTTTGGACTTAGTTTTGAATTCAAATTGACGATTATGACCCCAGTGAAGGCCTTTATTGAAACCCACCAGCAACGGCTGTTGGACGAATTGTTTGATTTGTTACGAATTCCGTCGGTTTCGGCGAATCCGGACTTCCACGACGATGTCTTTGAAGCCGCCCAATACCTGGCCGAGCGCCTGCGCGATGCCGGTATGGACGAGGTCGAAATCTGCCCCACCGATGGTTACCCCATCGTCTACGGCCAAAAAATCATCGACCCTTCCTTGCCAACGGTTTTGGTTTACGGACACTACGATGTGCAGCCGGCCGACCCCTACGAGCTTTGGCACAGCCCGCCTTTTGAGCCCGAAATCCGGGACGGAAAAATTTATGCAAGAGGTGCCTGCGATGACAAGGGGCAGGTCTACATGCATGTCAAGGCCTTTGAATACATGATGACCCACCAAGCCTTGGCCTGCAATGTCAAGTTTATGATCGAGGGCGAAGAAGAAGTGGGTTCGGCCAACCTGGGGACTTTTGTCCGTAACAACCGTTCTAAACTGAGCGCGGATGTGGTGCTGATCTCCGATACCAGCATGATTGCCAACGATGTACCAAGTATTGATTCGGGATTGCGCGGGCTTTCGTATGTCGAAGTGGAGGTGACCGGTCCCAACCGGGATTTGCATTCCGGGGTTTATGGAGGAGCCGTGACCAACCCGGTCAATGCGCTTTGCTCCATGATTGCCCGACTCCACGACGAAAGGGGTCGGATCACCATTCCAGGGTTTTATGACGATGTACAGAACCTAAGCGAAGACCAAAGGCGAGAACTGAACCGGGCTCCTTTGGATGAAAAAGCGTACATGCAAGATTTGGGCATCGATGCCCTCCATGGCGAAGAAGGTTATACGACCTTGGAGCGCACCGGCATTCGGCCTACTCTGGATGTGAACGGTATCTGGGGAGGCTATACCGGTGAAGGTTCCAAAACCGTTTTGCCTTCCAAGGCTTTTGCCAAGATTTCGATGCGTTTGGTTCCCAACCAAAATTCACAGAGTGCCACCGAATTGTTTGCCTCGTATTTCAAGAACCTGGCGCCTGCCGGGGTCCAAGTGGAGGTCCGTCCGCATCATGGTGGCGAGCCGGTGGTCACCCCCACCGATAGCATTGCGTATCGCGCGGCTTCCCAGGCCATGCTGGACACCTTTGGGGTCATGCCCATTCCCACAAGGGGCGGCGGAAGCATCCCTATTGTCGCGCTTTTCGAAAAAGAACTGGGCCTCAAATCCGTTTTGATGGGTTTTGGCTTGGATTCGGATGCCTTGCACTCGCCCAATGAACACTACGGCGTTTTCAATTACCTGAAAGGCATTGAAACCATCCCCGCCTTTTTCCATCATTTTGCGAGGCTTTCGGCGGAAGCTTGAACGCCTTGGGTCCCTCAAGAACCTACACCAAGGCCTATGGATCGGGTTGATCGGATTGGCCTGGTTGGGGTTGAGGGGACCAACCATGGCTCAGCAAGGGGCAGGGTGCCTACCCTCCGGTGATTTTCAGCGGGTCGCTCGTTATTGGAAGGGTGCTTACGCCGATAGTCTCTTGGCGATGGCGGGACCTTCCGTCCAAGTGGAGTGGGGCGAACGCCAAAGCACCTACCCCAACAAGGCCGCCTACGCGGTACTTCGAA
This sequence comes from uncultured Bacteroidota bacterium, assembly GCA_903856555.1. Lineage (GTDB taxonomy): Bacteria > Bacteroidota > Bacteroidia > UBA7662 > UBA7662 > SYHX01. Next base: position 1,688 of record CAIOCC010000247.1, on the reverse strand, counting down.
ATTTCATGAACAAACACCCGCTCAGGTCTTATCGCACACTGCATGCCCGTTGCGAGCAAGGCGCTGGGGCGGCCTACCTTTTGGGCGAATACCGTGACCAGAATGGTCAGGTTTTCAAAGTCCGTCTATTTTGGGAACTACAAAACAACCAATGGAAAATTTATCGCATCGTCCTTCGCTGAGTCCTCATGAGTACATCCGCTTGGCCTTGGAAGAGGATTTGGGCAGCGGGGATCATACCACCTTGGCCTGCATACCGCCTGAACAGCGGGGGCAAGCGGTCCTTTGGGTCAAGGCGGACGGTGTCTTGGCTGGTTTGGAATACGCTCGCCTGGTCTTGCACGCCGTTGATCCAGAATTAGAAATCCAGGTACATTGCGTGGATGGGCAGGAAGTTCAGGCCGGGACCGCGGCGATGGAAGTCAGGGGCCGCATCGCTTCCATTCTACAGGCCGAGCGCCTTTTGCTGAACATCATGCAGCGTATGAGTGGCATCGCCACCCGGACCAGGCTTTGGTCCAAGGCCATTGCACATACCTCTTGCCGTTTGCTGGATACCCGCAAAACCACGCCTTTGAACAGGTTGATCGAAAAGGAAGCGGTGCGTTGGGGCGGGGGTGTCAACCATCGCTTTGGATTGTACGATGCGATTCTGGTCAAAGACAACCATGTCGATGCCTGCGGTGGTGTGGCGCCTGCCCTGGCGGCCGTTCGTTCCTACCTGGAGCGCCACGATCTGGATTTGCCGGTCGTTTTTGAAGTCCGATCGATGGAGGAACTTCAAGTGTTGTGTTCTGCCGGCCGGGTTGATCGAATTTTGTTGGATAATTTTGGAGTGGAAACCCTGCGCGAAGCCGTGGCCTGGCTAGGTCCGGAACAAATCACCGAAGCCAGTGGTAATATTCGTTCGAACAATTTGGTAGCCTACGCCGAAACAGGCGTTCACTTCTTGTCCATTGGGGCTTTGACCCATAGCGTGGAGGCCCTGGACCTCAGTCTCAAAATTCGCTCCGTTACTTCCTAGCCCCGCGGCGCGCGCCCTTCGCCTAGGCGTTGTTCATGAGGCGCCCCAAGGAGTTTTGGTACAGATCCTCCCAATGCTGCATACCAGGGAATTCAACACCATCCAGATGCACGGAACCCGAGGTCACACGGCCCAGGGATCGGTAGGCCAAACCGCTGTTGCTCAAGCATTGCTCCAAGGCGTACTGTTCGCTGGGATCCACGCTAATCACAGCCCGGCTTTGGCCTTCTCCAAACCAAAAAGCGTCCCGCCGGATACCGGAATCGGAATGAACATCAAAACCCAAACCACGATGCAAGGCCCCTTCGAGGAGGCTCAAAAACAACCCGCCGTCCGAGACATCGTGCATGGATAACACCAATTGACGACGGGTTAAATCCTGCAGCGTTTGGTGCAATAATTTTTCTTCTTGCAAATCCAACCGAGGACAGGGACTGTGCGATAGACCGCGGTAGGTGTAGAGGTATTGGGAAGACCCAAGGTCATCGGTCACAGGCCCCAGCAGGTAGATGAGATCTCCTTCCTGTTTGAAGTCCAGGGTTTGTTGATGAGTGGGATCCTCCAGGATACCCAGCATCCCAATCACCGGGGAGGGCATAACCGGACCCTCGTACGATGATTGGTTGTAAAAGCTAACATTCCCCCCCGTTACAGGGGTCCCCAG
>CAIOCC010000246.1 GCA_903856555.1 uncultured Bacteroidota bacterium | reverse complement strand
CCTTGGGCCATGATCATGGCCACCCTAAGTTTGGCCCTCTTTACCTTGGCCTGGTTGCATTTTCAAAACCAGGAACACGGGCTTTCCCTTTTCGGGGCAGGGCTAGCGGCCGGCTTCGGTAGTTTGTTTTATGCACCCCTCTTGGCCTTGCCTTTTTTTGGAGTGATCGCCCTGGGGGTTTGGCACCAAAAGTCGCTGCGAAGGAGCACTGTTCTGCTGTTGGGTATGGGTTTGCCTTGGTACTTTGCTTACGCCCAGGCTATCCTAAGCGGGGAAGACCTTGTCCTTGTCGGGTCGACCGCGTTGAACCCCGCATGGTTGTTACCGACCACCCAAGGTGGAGTCTTGGGCTGGGATTGGTTGTTTTTGATAGGTTTGGCTGGTGCAGGGCAATGTACGCGTTGGCTTCAACCCGCTGAATTTCAACCTTTCATGCGGACAGCTTTCTCCCAAGCTTTGTTTCTGTTGGTTGTTTTGTTCCTATTCGGTTGGCTCATCAACATGGACCCTTGGGTGCTGTTAGCGGTATCCGCCCCGGTCTGGTCCCTTTGGGGAGGGGCCTATTTGCAATTTCGAGAGGCCCCTTGGATTAATGATCTTTTGGTTTTGGTCTGGCTGGTTCTATGGATCCAAAAAACTTCCTTCTAATCCCCAAACGGCGCACATTAATCCCCAAACAGCCCATGTTCATCGTCTGCTGACCTAAATTTGGGCCTTTGACCTTGATCTTTTCTCTATTCAACCCTTCTATTCAACCCCTACCCTCCCCCCTGTCCTATGAAAGTCGGTATTGTTGTTTTCCCAGGTTCTAATTGCGATGCCGACACCTTAGAGGCTTTTGGGGCCTTGAATGGGGTCGATGCCCGACTCCTATGGCACAAGGATACAGATTTGCAGGGCAGCGACCTGGTCGTCTTGCCGGGCGGCTTTAGTTACGGCGATTATTTGCGCTCGGGCGCCATTGCCCGGTTTGCAGGCATCATGGAATCGGTCCGGCAATTTGCCGAACAAGGCGGATACGTCTTGGGTATTTGCAACGGGTTTCAGGTTTTGACCGAAGCCGGCCTACTACCCGGCGCCTTACTTCGTAACACATCGCAGCTTTTTATCTCCAAAGACGTCTACCTGCAGCCGGTCAGCCGCTTGGCAGCCATGAGCAAAAATTTGGAGGACCATAGGGCTTACCAAATTCCCATTGCACATGGTGAGGGCCGCTATTACATCGACGCCGACGGATTGCGTGCTCTCGAAGATGGGGACCAAATTATGTTTCGCTACGTCAATGCGGCGGGCAAGCGGGATGAGAACTCCAACCCCAACGGTTCGCTGGCTGATATCGCCGGAATCTGCAGCCCCAACGGTCGGGTGATGGGCCTGATGCCCCATCCAGAGCGGGCGGTCCAATCCTTGCTGGGACTGGAAGACGGGTTACCTCTTTTGGAGGGCCTGGTTCATGCGATGACCCGGTAGACCCAGGGCTTCCATGGTTTTGGCGACGGCCGAGGCGGGACTGTCATGCCCATTGCGCACCCCGTCCTCAATGGTTGGGCCAAGCTCCGAACCCCGTCCCTCCCCCATGGCCGCCCACAAGGCTTGGTTGAGTTTGCGACGGTATTGGTGAACCCTTTGTTCGGAACGTTTATAGCGTAACCATTGTTCGTAACCGGGCAGCGCTTGGAGGGTGTGCAGCGTGTCCCAAAAATCTTCCAAACCTGTTTCTTGGAGGGCGCTCATCGTCAAGCAAGGAACCTTCCAACCATCCAAAGGATGGGGTGGAAACAGGGCCAAAGCTGAACGATAAAACGAACAGGTTTGGAGGGCGGCTTCCAGGCCATCTCCGTCGGCTTTGTTGATCAAGACCGTGTCTGCGGCTTCGACAATGCCCCTCTTGATGCCCTGTAATTCGTCACCGGATCGACCCAAAAGTACCAGGAGGGTCCAATCAACCAGGTTCGAAACTTCGATTTCGTTTTGACCCACCCCAACGGTTTCCACCAAAACCCAATCAAAGCCTGCATAACGGCACAAGTCCATGGCCTCTTGGGTAGCGCGGGCCGTTCCCCCAAGCATGGTGCCGGCAGGTGATGGCCGAACAAAGGCCTGATCACGGGTGACCAAGCGTTGCATACGGGTTTTGTCACCCAAAATGCTCCCCCCGCTTTTGGCCGAGGATGGATCCACCGCCAAAACGGCCACACGATGCCCCCGGTCCAGGGCTTGGCAACCCAAAAGGTCAATAAACGTGCTTTTGCCGGCTCCTGGAGGTCCCGTAACCGCCATGGACCACCCACGAGGGGTCGGATGATCGGTTTGGACCAATGCACGGTTGACATGGTCCATCAGAACATCGGCTGCGACACGATCCGAGGCGCGATGGCTTTCGACCAAGGTGATGGAACGAGCCAAGGCCCGGGTTCGGCCCTCCTTCAGTTCCTCTAACAAGCCAAGGACTTCGACCGAATCAACCATGGGTAGGCTGTGCATCGAGCGCTTGGCCCAAAATCTGAAGTGCAGCTTCTGACAATCGGGTCCCTGGGCCAAAAATGGCCTGAACCCCGGCCTCGTACAGCGCCGGATGGTCCTGGGGCGGCACCACGCCGCCAAGGATCACGCGGACATCCGGGACTCCGGCCTCCTTGAGTTCCCGAATGAGCTCAGGAATCAGGCTGCGATGACCGGCGGCCAGCGATGAAACCCCTACCCAATGGACATCGTTTTCCATGGCCTGCTTGGCACATTCCGCCGGGGTTTGAAACAGGGGACCCAAATCCACATCAAAACCCAGGTCTGCAAAACCGGTTGCAATAATTTTGGCACCACGGTCGTGACCATCCTGTCCCAATTTGGCCACCAAGATGCGTGGACGGCGGCCGTGCTCATCGGCAAAGGCGCGAACGGCGGCGAGGGCTTTTTCAAAATGGATATCCTGGGCCATTTGTTGGGCGTACACCCCTTGGATGCTAAAGGGCTGGGCGGTGTACCTCCCAAAAATATCTTCCAAAGCGCCTGAAATCTCCCCCAAGGTCGCCCGGTGTCTGGCGGCCTCAACGGCGCATTCCATCAATCCAAATCCGGATGTCTTATCGGCGTTTGTTTCCT
>CAIOCC010000245.1 GCA_903856555.1 uncultured Bacteroidota bacterium | reverse complement strand
TACCCCCACAGTGAACCGGAATTTTCATCCATGGGAATGCGTTTTACCTATTGGAAAACCTACTTGGATTTGTGGATGCAGCACCCTTGGTGGGGGGTTGGTACCGGGGATATGGTTCCGATGGGTCGCAAGCTCTTTGAAAACCATCCCTTGGAAATCCCTTACCACCGGCCGCACCAACAATGGTTGGAATTGGGAGTCCAATTGGGTCTACCGGGGGTGGGACTTTTGGCTTGGGCTTGGTGGCTGTTTTGGAAGCATAGACCCCTGCGGGATCGAAGTTGGGTCGAAGCGGTGCATTTAATTTTTGCGGGGAGTATGTTCCTGGATTGCACCCTGAGCACCCAAGCGGGTATCAGTGCCTTTATGGCTTTGCTATTGGCCTTGCACTTTCAGGGATGGGGACCGGCGGTCGGCAAATGGGAGGATCAATCCAGCGCCGCCCATTCAAAGGATCAATCCAGCGCCGCCCATTCAAAGGCCTGAGCCAAGGCCTTCCAGGCCTTCACCGGGTTTTCTTCAAAAACAGACCCCATGACCACCCAATCGGCGCCGGCCTGACGCAAGGCCAGGGCCTGTTGAGGGGTCCGAACCCCACCCCCTACCACCAGGGGACCATCGACGACCTGCCGAACCGCCTCCACCATGGCCGTTGGAACCGGATGCAAGGCCCCGGATCCGCAATCCAGATAGAGGACTTTGAGCCCTAACTGGCTTCCAGCCAAGGCCGTGACAGCTGCAATATCGGGTTTGTCTGCTGGGATGGGCTGGGTCTGGGTGATGTAGTGCGCGGTGGTTGCCTTTCCCCCATCGACCAGCATGTAACCGGTTGGCAACAGGGTCAGGCCTGCGTTGCGGAGCGAGACAGCCGCCTGGACATGTTGACCAATGAGGTATTCAGGGTTGCGTCCAGAGATCAGAGACAGCAAGAGTAGCGCATCGGCTTTGGGCGATACCTGCAGCATAGACCCCGGAAAAAGGACCACGGGCAGGTTCACAAATTCAGCCAACCAATCCAAGGTGTCTTGGTAGGCGGTGGTGGTCTGAAGGCTCCCCCCCACCAAAAAGCCCTGTACCGGACCCCGGTCCAAATCGGGAAGAAGGGGTTCCCAGTCCTGCGGACGGAAGCGATCCGGATCTAGCAAGACCCATATACCCGGATCCCCGGAATTACGCTGGCTTAGGTTAACTTTGGAGCAGGCCATGGATTACCCAAAGATACCTTCTCCAGCCCCTTTAGGAACCTTGAAGGCTGTGTTAAGGCAGGTCTTGATCTTGGGGACGGCCTTGTTCACCTTATCGGCCGGTGACACGCCATCGTTGCGTTTGGGCTGGCAGGGCCTTCCCAAAGAATTTAGGAATGCCGAGGATTGGAAAATCGCAGGACAAACCCAGGGAGGGCTCTGGTTTTATCTGCGCTCTCGGGGGCAGTTTCAATTGGAATGGAGGGATCCGCGCAATCAATTCCGTAAACGGATTCAATTGCCGGCTTACATGGTCAGCAATGTCTTCCTCAAAGTGATTGAGACCGGTGGCAAAACAACCCTGCTTTTTGATCTTTTTAACACGGAGGGCGGAGAGCATGGTTTTTTTGGGGCGACGCTGCACCCGGATAGCAATACCCTGGGGCAACCCGTTTTGATAACCGAGGTCAAAGGCCTGGGCAGTCGGGATCCAGCAAGGTACCAGGTCGTTAGCGACCCCCTATCCTCGGAACTCTTGATTTTGCATCAGACCCTGCGCTCCCAGGTCCTCGAATTGCATGCCACGGTGCTCAATCGAAATCTGGAAGTGGTGGACACCCTGTATCATCAAGTCCGGGGATTTGGGGAGAACCCTTTTCGCGATCTTTATTTTGAGGAATGTTACGATATTCGGAGGGTGGGTCCCCGCCGAGTGGGATTGCTGTTTGATTTCAAAGATCAAGCCCGGGACCGCAAGGCCCCGCAACAAGGCGTTGTGTTGCTGGATTGGGCCCAAAAGAAAGTCCATGCCTTTGAACTCAAAGCCCCAACGGTTGCAGCGCAAATTTTAGAAATAGCTAACGGAGGGGGCAGTGACTCGGTGCTGATCTACGGTTTTGCCACCAACCCAGGGAGCCGAACGCCCGTGGCCATTCTGTGTTATGGTTTTCGTTTTTTTGGAACGGAACCCTATCCCCTGGATGTGAAGGTCACCCCGCTTGGGGAAGATTTTATTCGTCAAAGCGAACGATTGTCGAATGTCAGCCGGGCATCCAATGTTCGGCACCTTCAGGAATTGCATTTGCAAACCCACCGCGACCGCTCGGTGACCCTGGCCTGGCGTCGCAGGTATCGGAGTTCCGAGACCTTGGTTCAGTACACCCAAGGGATGCCTATTTATCGGGAGATTGTTCGACATCACGCGGAGGAATGGATCTTGACTCAAAGCAACCCCAAGGGCGAAATTCGTTGGAAACAACTCCTACCCATGAATATGGTCATGCAGGAACCCGGTGAACAGCTCGAAAGCGAAAGCTTGGTCTTGGGACCTTCGGTTTGGTTAACCGGCTATCAGACTCTTAACAACCGAACCCGACCCTTTGCCTACAAAATCCAAGCAGACGGAGCCGTGATTAACGGAGATTTGGAAGGTCGCCTGGACGATTTGCTAGTCACCTGGAGCCGACCGCTGAGCCCTGATCCCAATACGTCCCTTTTTCCCTGCAGGCGCGGAGGCCGCGAAGGATTGCTTTACCTCCATCAACCGAATCCATGATTTCGCTCTGGTTTTCCCGGCTCTTTGCCCCTTGGAATTATCTACTGGCCGCTCCCATCGCTGCTTTGCTTTTTTGGTGGAGCGCATGGCAAGGTCCAACCATGTGGGCGCTTCCATGGGGGGACGCAGCCCCGGTTTCTGGTTGGATAATTGCATTGTTGTGGGCGCTTGTTGCCACGGTGGTGGTGGTGACCGATCGTTTTTTGCAGAATCGACTCAAAGCCGGGGATGGTAGCGGGTTGGGCTTTTTGGTTTGGGTCCTTGTGATTTGTTCGACCAATGCCGGAAGCTGGCCTTGGGCCATGATCATGGCCACCCTAAGTTTGGCCCTCTTTACCTTGGCCTGGTTGCATTTTCAAAACCAGGAACACGGGCTTTCCCTTTTCGGGGCAGGGCTAGCGGCCGGCTTCGGAAGTTTGTTTTATGCACCCCTCTTGGCCTTGCCTTTTTTTGGAGTGATCGCCCTGGGGGTTTGGCATCAAAAGTCGCTGCGTAGGAGCACTGTTCTTCTGTTGGGTATGGGTTTGCCTTGGTACTTTGCTTACGCCCAGGCCATCCTAAGCGGGGAAGACCTTGTC
>CAIOCC010000244.1 GCA_903856555.1 uncultured Bacteroidota bacterium | reverse complement strand
GCTTTGTCGTAACCGATATGCGGGTTGAGGGCGGTCACCAACATCAACGAATTGTTGAGGTGTTTGGTCAGGCCTTCGGTGTTGGGACGGATGCCCTCCGCGCAGTGGGTGCGGAACGAATGACAAGCATCGGCGATGAGGCGAGCCGATTGTAACACATTGGCGGCCATCATCGGTTTGAAAACATTCAATTGAAAATGACCGTTGGATCCTCCGATCCCCACCGCCACATCGTTGCCCATTACTTGGGCCGCCACCATGGTCAAAGCCTCGGGCTGCGTCGGATTGACTTTGCCCGGCATGATGGACGAACCCGGCTCGTTATCGGGAATAATAATTTCACCAATTCCGCAACGGGGTCCCGACGAAAGCATGCGGATATCATTGCCAATTTTCATCAAAGAAACCGCAACGCGGCGAAGCGCCCCGGACATCTCGACCAAGGCATCGTGGGCCGCCAAGGCTTCAAATTTGTTGGGCGCCGTCCGAAAAGGCTTGCCCGCAAAACGAGCGATGTACGAAGCCGCGATTTGGTCGTAATTCTTCGGTGCATTCAGGCCCGTTCCCACCGCCGTTCCCCCCAATGCCAGCTCCGAAACCATCTCCAAGGCGTTCGTCAAGGCCCGCCTGCCGTTGTCCAATTGTTGAACATAGGCCGAAAATTCCTGGCCCAGGCTCAGCGGCGTGGCATCCATAAAATGCGTCCGCCCCGTTTTGATCAAACCCGCAAATTCCTTGGCCTTGGCATCCAAGGTCTGGCGAAGCGCGTCGATGGCCGGCAGCGTGCGATCCGCAACCGCCGTATAAACCGCGATATGCATGGCCGTTGGAAAGGTGTCGTTGGAACTCTGCGAGCGGTTCACATCGTCGTTGGGGTGCAGGAATTTGGCCGAATCCGTCAAGAGACCCCCGCGCCGAACATGGGCCCGGTACGCAATCACCTCGTTCACATTCATGTTGGACTGGGTCCCGCTCCCTGTTTGCCAAATCACCAATGGAAATTCGCTGTCCAAGGCCCCCGTGATGATTTCATCGCAGACTTCGGCAATGGCATCCCGCTTTTCGACCTCCAAAACCCCCAATTCGTGGTTGGCGTAGGCGGCCGCCTTTTTGAGAATCCCAAACGCATGGATGATTTCCAAAGGCATGCTGCCCTCGGGACCAATTTTGAAATTATTGCGAGAGCGCTCCGTCTGGGCGCCCCAATAACGGTCGATGGGCACCTGGACTTGGCCCATGGTGTCTTTTTCGATGCGAAAGCCGGGAGAGGGAAGGGTATCGTTCATGGTCCCCAAAGTTATGCCTTCCGCATCCGTACTTTTAAAGCCATGACGACTCCTCACCGCCGTCCCCGGCTTTTTTTGCTCGATGCCATGGCCCTGATTTTTCGGGCCTACTTTGCCTTTGCCCAAAACCCCCGCTACAATTCCAAGGGCGTCAATACCAGCGCCGTTTTTGGCTTTGCTTTGGCCCTCCTGGACTTGCTCCAAAAAGAACGTCCCCACCATATCGGCGTGGCCTTTGATACGGCCGAGCCCACCTTTCGGCACCTCGAATTCGAGGCCTACAAAGCCCAACGCGATGCCATGCCCGAAGACCTGGCCGCTTCCCTGCCCTATATCGACCGGCTGATCGAAGCCTTTCGGATTCCCATCCTGCGTTTGCCGGGCTTTGAGGCCGATGATATTATTGGAACCCTGGCCCACCGGGGCGCTGATGCCGGCTATGAAGTTTTTATGGTGAGTCCCGACAAGGACTTTGGACAATTGGTCCAGCCCTTTGTGCATATCTACAAACCCGCGCGCTCGGGGCAAGGCATCGAAATCCTGGGAGTGGACGAAATATGCGCAAAATGGGAAATCCAAAGACCTTCGCAAGTCATTGATATACTGGGTCTTTGGGGGGATGCCTCCGATAACATTCCCGGGGTTCCCGGGGTCGGCGAAAAAACCGCCAAAAAACTCATTGCCGAATACGGCTCCATGGATGAATTGTTGTTACGAAGTTCGGAACTCAAAGGAAAACTCCGCGAAAATCTCGAAGGATTCAGGGACCAAGCTTTGTTAAGCCGGCGATTGGCCACGATTGACACCCAAGTGCCGATTGCCTTTGAACCCGAACATTTGTTATGGGAACCCTACGATCGGGAAGCGCTCACCGAACTCTTTGAGGAACTGGAATTCCGCACCCTGACCCGTCGTGTCCTGGACCACCCCACCGCCTTTGTCCCCCCGGGATTCGAATCCCATTCCACGGTGACGGTTTCTCCCAGCACATCGACACCCAGCACATCGACACCCAGCCCCACCACAGGGGAAGCGATGAGCACGCGGACAGCGATGAGCCCAGACCTCTTTGGGGCGGCCCCTACCGCCCATGCGGTCCGTACCTACGCCGACGGGGGCAAAACCTATACCCTGGTCCAGACCGAAACCGATTACCGGCAACTGCTCTCGACCCTGGAAAGCCAAAAAACCTGGGCTTTTGATACCGAAACCGATGGTTTGGACCCCCTCGAAGCCGGTATGGTCGGATTCTCGGTGGCCTGGGAAGATCACCACGCGGTCTTTGTGCGGCTCCCCGATGAACCCAAAGCCTGCCAAGAATGGCTGGAGCTTTTGCGGCCCTTGATCTGCGACGCGGGTCGGACGCTGATCGGACACAACCTCAAATTTGACCTGCAGG
>CAIOCC010000243.1 GCA_903856555.1 uncultured Bacteroidota bacterium | reverse complement strand
TGTCCACACCGGGTATCGCGAAGCGTCTTTCATGAATGCCGGTACGTTCAACGATCCATTCGTGGTTGGTATCCATACGCTGTGCCAAGTCATGGTTGGTGACAACGTTGGAGGGCAGGTAGCGCCCCGTTCCTAAAATGATGCTTTTCATGGCGAAATTCAAATTCGTTTTTTAAAGATAACCCCAAAAAAATAGCCTGCTTTGGGGCAGGCTATTGAGAAGAGAAAAGCGAAAGGAGTATTAGTCCTGAAGCGGATCAATCGACACGAAGGAACGGTTTTTTTCACACGGGTAAAAACAACCCGACCATCGGCCAACGCGAAAAGCGTATGGTCTTTGCCGATCCCAACATTGCGGCCGGGATGGTGACGTGTACCGCGCTGGCGGATGATAATATTACCGCTAGAGGCCAACTGGCCACCGAAAATTTTGACACCAAGCCGTTTGCTTTCGGATTCGCGGCCGTTTTTGGAAGAACCTACACCTTTTTTGTGAGCCATGGTTTCGTCAGATAGGGGTTGAAGAAAGGAGGGAGCGGGTGATTACCCGATGGATTCGACTAAAATTTTGGAAAAAGATTGGCGATGGCCGTTCATTTTTTGGTAACCTTTGCGACGCTTTTTCTTGAAAACCAGAACTTTATCGCCTTTGAGGTGATTCAAAACTTTGATTTTCACTTTGGTGTCGGCCAAATAAGGTTGACCAATACGAACTTGGTTGTTGTCCTCGACCAGCATGACAGAGTCAAGCTCGAGTACATCGCCTTCGTTGGCTTGCAGGCGGTGCACATACACCTTCTGTTGGGGGCTAATCTTGAATTGTTGGCCCTGGATATTCACAATCGCAATCATGGAATGGCTGGATTTTGGAGGTGCAAAGATACGGATGACTCGTTTACTTGGGCTAATTTGGTGATGCAAAATGCGCTAAAATGGGTAATTAATCCCGAAAACGGTTGAAAAGAGGGGATAGGCCCCTTTGCTGATGGGGCCCTGAAGGACCTGGTTTCTCCATTCGCTATCCTTCCACTCTCGGTCGGTCCAACGCCGTAGAACCCAGCGTTCTTCGGGGACAAGGGCCGGATCCCGGACTTTGAGGGCAAAATCAACCCGCAAAACAAAAAAGCCAAAATCGTAGCGTAGGCCGGTCCCTTGGTTAATGGCCAATTGGCTGGCGACTCTTTCAAGGCTAAAATTTCCCAAGCCTCCGTAGCTGGTGTCGTTGAGCGTCCAAATATTGCCGGCATCCACAAAAAGAGCTCCTTGTAGGCTACCCAAAAGTTTGAATCGCCATTCAAGGTTGCTTTCGAGGCGAATTTCACCAAATTGAATGAGTCGACCACTGGCGTAATTGCTGAGCGAGCCCGGTCCCAAACCGCGTACGGGCCACGCCCGTAGGGAGTTGGTTCCGCCCCCAAAGGTTCGCTTTTCCAAAGGAAGGGTGCTTTGATCCCCAAACGGCAGGCCCACCGAGGCGAGGGCTCTATAGGCCAGCACCGAAGCGCCTCGAAGCCGGTAATGCCGCCTCCATTCCGCGTCGGCCTTGAGGTATCGAAAATAGGGGAGACCAAAAAGGGTATCCCCCCCGCGGTCGATCACGCCGACGCCTTTGAGGAGGCTGTACAAATTACCAGAACCCTCCAAGACTAGGCGCCAATAATCCCTTTGGGGTTCACGGATACGGTCTTGCAACCAACTACCCCGCAATCCAGAGCTGAAATAGGAAACGAAATTGGCACGAAGCAAGGGGTCGTTCAATTGATCCAGCAATTTCTGCAGGTCCGCACTGAGGGAGCCGGTATTGGCATACGTAAACTCCAAAGGAACCAGTTCGTAACGGGTGTACCGGTGAACTTGGCCGGTAAAACTCAGGCTGGCTTTGAGGATGTTGCGATCAAAGTCAAGTCGCTGCTGCCTTTGGTATTGCAAGCCCCAAAGGGTTCGCTCACTCCCGTTGAGACCGAGCGATTGAAAACGCCCAGGCCTCAAGATGCCGGGCACGCTCAGTTGGGTTCTCAAACCCAGGTCCAGGGTGTTCAATCCGGAACCCGCACTGCTGCTGCCCGTCAATTGTTGGGATTCTGCACCCACGGAGGCCCTGATTTCCAATTGGTCCCCCAGCCTCAACGCATTTCGTCGGGTAAAAGAAACATTCCCGTTCAACCCAAACAAGGCGATGCTGTTGGTTGAAAATTCACTTTCAGCCCCAAAAAGCCATTTTGGCAGGGGCTGTAAATGGAGGCGGACGCCGATGAAACGGGTTTGGTCATCCACTTGCAATTCAAAATTCCCAGGGGCGAAAAGCCCCAGTTGGGCGTAGCGGTTAAGGGTGTTTCGAAGTTTGGATTCGGAATAGGTGAGGTCCTTGTTAAAGTCGATAGGGCTCAGGGCCAAAAAAGTATCCAAGGGCTCGTAGGTGTTATGGTATTGGAGCCAATTCTTGGGAAAGTCATGGAAATCAGTCGAAAATGTGCTGTCCATCGGCGCTCGTTCCCGGCCGATGTCCAAGGTCCAGCGGTTGAGACGGTAGGCCTGATGGTAATACGATTGGGCAGGTTTGCGAATTTGCAGTATCAGGTCAATGACGCCTGTTTGACGGCTGCTATCCGCGATAAATTCAATAAAATCGGTGCTAAATCGAAAGAAACCCTGATCCCGCAACTGCTGCGCCAACCAGTTCCTGGTTTGGTTCAGGGAAGTGGCTTGGTAGGGCTGACCACTGCGTGGAAACCGGTCGGGGTTGAGGGCCTGCAGGCTTTCCAAAACGGGCGCTAATTCCGGGGAAGGGCAACGAGTTTGAACAGGACCCAGCAAATAAGTGGGCCCGGGTTCCATCGAAAAGACCTCGACGGCGCCCCGTTTACCGAACACTCGCTCCGATCGAACCGATGCCCGTAGGTGGCCTTGGTCCATGAGCGCTTTGCGTAAGAATTCAGCCTTGGAATCCAAGCCTTCGGTGGTACTCAAAACCGGAGCTTCTGAAAATCGAGTAAGAATGGCATTGCGGAAGCGGGTGGTTTGACCCTGGCGCAAACCCAGAAAAGCATGGGTTCGCCAAGGGAAGAGGCCCAGGGCACGGCGGTTCAGGCCAGGTTTCAGGGATTTTTCCATGGCCCTTGCCTGGGCTCTGGGAACCCCTTCCAAGCGATAACTTTTGAGCCAAACACTGCCCTCGCTCAGTCTTTTTTGGACCGTGCAAGAACTCTGCAACAGCATCACGGGCAGCACGAGCAGGCTTAGCTGGCGGAGTATCTTTGGAAGGTGGAAAACAGACATTGGAGCAAAGCCGAAGTTAAAGCCATGGCGGCCCTCGCTCAACGGCCTTTGGGCAAGTTGCAGCCGGAAGTCCTAGTTGAGGGGCCCAAAATGATTTTGGAAGCCCTCCATAGCGGTTGGGTTCCCACCGCTTTGGTTCTTGATTCCAAGCATTTGGAAAGCAACCATGGTGAGATTCGGGCGTTGATTGATTCTTTGCAGGCCTCTACGGACTGCATGGGATGGGCCTCCACGACAGAAATGGGAAGAATTTCTAGGCTCAACAGCCCCCCGGCTGTTTTGGGTTTCTTTAGCCAACCATTGGCTGAGGAAAGAAAATCGGACCTTCCTCCGTGGTGGCTGGTTTTGGATCGTATTCAGGATCCGGGTAACCTGGGGACCCTGTTGCGCAACGCCGATTGGTTTGGGTTTTGCGGATTGATCTGCAGTCCCGACACGGTGGATTGCTACAACAGCAAGGTCATGCAGGCCTCCATGGGTTCTGTTTTTCGGATACCGGTGCATTACACCCCCTTGACCCAAGAGAATATATCCCGCATAACCGGTTTTTCGGAACAGATTTTTGGACCCCCAACATCAGGAAATCATGAACTTGGCGTTTCGTCGGGGCCGTGGGTTGTTGGGGCCGATACCCGCGGTGTTTCGATGAATAACGTGACTTTTCCCAAGGAGGGCGGCCTGCTATTGGTTGGCAACGAATCCAAGGGTCTTAGCGACCAGGCCAAAGCGCTTTGCCGGTATTTCTGGGCGATCCCATCCTATGGGAACGCCGAGTCTCTGAATGCGGCGGTGGCTGCTGGTGTTTGTTGTTACGGAATCCGACTTCGGACCGAACAGGCCTAAAAGGCGCGGGATGCGTTAACATCCCCCGTACATAGAGCCTTGATATTCAGGGGTTGGCCTACTCCAATGGTGGCTGTGGCCGTCAGGGCCGAGTAAACCCAATCCCCTCGACCGAAGGAAGAAACCAGGTTGGCAAAACGGCGGGTGACTTGCAGCGCATCCGTGGAATTGATGGAGCCCGATCGGTTGGGATCACCGGCATCTACTTTGAGGCCCGAGAGAGGCTGCAAGGCGGCAAAATGTCGGTTGATCAACAAGGCGTCGGTCCCGTTAATGCCCTGCCAGGTCGGCGGATTCAAAATTTCCAAGGTATAGTTGCCGGGTACGAGGCCTTGGATGGACCAATCGCCTTGGCTACCGCACAGGCTTTGGCCGGCGTTTTGGCCTATGCTGTCGATGGCCCGGACGGTGACACCGACCAAAGGGGATGATGTGCTGTTGTCGTATCGGAGGGTCCCCGCCATTTGCCCGCCAACCACCGGGGGATTGGAGGTGGTGGAGCTCAGGGCTATTTGGTGAACAGTGCTGTTTTGTCCGCTGTACTGGGTGGCCAAACTGAGGGTGCCCGTGGCTGTCGTACCCGCGGCTTGTGTGGAGGAATTGAATAGGCTGAGTTCAGCACATTCCCCCGCGTTCACACTAAATGGCGAAGTAGTGGCCCCTCCTCCGCTAAACCCAAACCCACCCCCGCTAATTTGGATGGACTGGACCTGCAAAACCACGTTTCCACTGTTGCAAACCCAGCAAGATCGGGGCAGGGCCGTGCCCACGGGGACCAAGCCCCAGTTGAGTACGCTATCGCTGATGGTCACTGAACGCCAAGTTGGACCTTGGGATGGGGGTAGCACGGTGGTCATGCGCTCCAAGAATTGGGGGTAGTCCACCAAGGGGTTGCGATTGGATTGGGCCGCTTGGACATCGTTGTTACGACGAATGGCGATGGAATCCGAGGGGTACAAGTTGACCCATTCCCGTAACATTCGTTGTTGCGCTGTATCCAAGAAGGACAGGTTCACTTGGCTGTTGGCGGCGTGTCGCAGTGCAAAGTACAAGACGGCCCGGGCCACCGGCCCTTTGTGGGCGTCCCGGGGTTCGAACCAAATTGAATTGGCTTTGGAACCTCCGGTATAAGTAAGGGTGGGGTTGGGTACCCAGCCAAAGGGCTTGTTACCCCGGGCTGAGTTGATCCCTCCGTCGGTGGTAAACAAATGGTGAAGGTCGCTTTGCATAGGCTCGGCAGATCCCATAAAGCTCTGGGGCCAAGTGTGTTCGGTGTTCATGCTGTAAGGAGCATTGTTGAGGGTTCCGGTATTAAAATCGGTCGCCGTGTAGGAAATGGTCCGGCCCGAATAAACACATTCATTCTTGTAAGGATTGGCATGGGCGGGTTCCCGGCCATTCACTTTCCAATTGTCAATAACACCAAACATACGGAGTCGCCCATT
>CAIOCC010000242.1 GCA_903856555.1 uncultured Bacteroidota bacterium | reverse complement strand
TCATTCATGTGGCGGGGACCAACGGTAAGGGTTCGGTCTGCCATGCCATGGCCTCGGTTCTGCAGGCCTGCGGTTACAAAACAGGGTTGTTCACCTCTCCCCATCTTCGGGACTTTAGGGAAAGAATCCGTATCAACGGGCAATGTATCGAGCCTTCCGAGGTGGTCGCCGGGGTTGAACGAATGCGCCAGGCTCCGGGCGCCCAGGAGGCCTCCTTTTTTGAATTCACCACGGCCTTGGCCTTTGAGCATTTTGCCAACCATCACGTTGATTTTGCGGTGATTGAAACGGGCCTTGGAGGTCGTTTGGATTCCACCAATGTGGTCAAGCCCGGTTTAACAGCGATTACCCACATTGACTGGGATCATATGAATTTCTTGGGGGATCGCTTGCCCTTGATTGCCGCCGAAAAAGCAGGGATCCTCAAAAGGGGGGTTCCCGTGGTCATCGGCCGGTCTCAGGGCGATGAAATCGACCAGGTTTTCCAGAACAAGGCCCACGAATTACGCTGTCTCTTAACCTACGCCGACCAGGTCTACAACCTCCAGAAAGACTCGAATTCACCCTCCATGGGCCCGGCTGTTTGGCAGGTTCAAAGGCTGGGGCGAATCGTGGACCAGCCTCTCCAAACCGACCTTTTGGGGGCTTATCAAGGAGAAAATCTAGCCCAGGTTTTGACCATGGTGGAGGTCCTGCGAAATGTAGGTGTGGAATTGGAAGAAACCAAGGTCCGAGAGGGTCTGTTATCCGTTGTTCGGAACACAGGAATGCAAGGCCGATGGCAGGTTTTGGGACAAAGCCCCTTGCGTGTTGTGGATGTCGCCCATAACATCGAAGGCATCGATTGCGTCCTTGAGCAAGCAGCCGCCTGCCGTCCTTCCGCAAAATGGGCGGTGGTCCTGGGAATCTCAGCCGACAAAGATCTGGAGCCCATTCTGCAAAGGATGCCACGCGATGCCCGGTATTATTTTGCTGCACCCGATAATCCCAGGTCGCTACCGGCCGAGGTTTTGGCCCAAAAAGCGAACGCCGTCGGCTTGGCAGGGTCTGCCTACCCTTCGGTCGAAGAAGCTTGGAATCAAGCCGTTCATCATTCATCGGACGACGGTTTGGTGCTGGCGCTGGGTAGTTTTTTTGTGGTGGCCGAAATCCCTGTTTTGAACGAATAGCTCGATGGCCTACATCGATATTTACACCGATGGTTCGGCCCTGGGCAATCCAGGTCCGGGTGGTTATGCCGCCGTACTTCTTAGCGGCGACCGACGCTTGGAAATCAGTGGAGGATTTTCATGCACCACCAACAATCGGATGGAACTCATGGCGGTGGTGGAGGCCCTTCAGGCGCTTCGCGGAAACGACCATACGATTCGCTTGTATAGCGATTCCAAATACGTGGTGGATGCCTTTGTCAAGGACTGGATTGGTGGATGGAAACGAAGGGCCTGGAAGAATGTCAAAAACATCGATTTATGGCAAAGGCTTTTGCCTTTGACCCACCAACATCAAATAACCTGGTGCTGGATCAAAGGCCATGCCGAAATCCCCGAAAACGAGCGCTGCGATGTCTTGGCCAAGGCCGCTGCAGCTTCGACCACCCTTGGGCCCGACTTGGGCTACCGAGCCAACAGCCTTTGATACAGGTTGCGAAGGGCCATGGCCCGGTGCGAGTGTTGTTTTTTGAATTCGGTTCCCAGCTGGGCCAATGAAAGTCCAGGACTTTCCGCGGGTTCAAAAACCGGATCGTAACCAAAGCCTTCTTGTCCCGCTTCTTCTTGGAGGATACGTCCGTCACAGCGGCCTTCCACCCAAATCGGCTCCCCTTTGCCATCCCACCAGCACAAAACACAAACAAAATAGGCCTCCCGATTCGTGAGGCCTTTCATGTTGTGGAGCAACAGTCGGAGATTATCCGCATCCGTGGCCGCAGGTCCCGCGTACCGGGCGCTGTGCAATCCAGGTTCACCTCCCAAGTCCGGAACCACCAACCCGGAATCATCGGCCAAGGCCGGGTATCCGCTGGCCAGATGGGCCGCTTGGGCCTTGAGGAAGGCGTTTTGGGCAAAGGTTTCCCCCGTTTCGGCAGGAACCTCCTTCACCCCGCAGTCGGCCAGGCTCAAGAGGCGTACCGAGTCCCAAGGCCATTGGGCCCTAAATTCCCGGGTTTTTCCTTGGTTATGGGTGGCTAGTACCCAGGTTTCGGTCGAATTCAAGGTTCTTTAGGATTCAGGGAATTTCCAGGCTTTGATTTGCTGCCAAAGGTTTTTTTTGGCTTCGGGATCCACCATCATCTGGGTCAAAGAGACCGTGCCCACCCAAGATTCGGGACGTGGCCCATGGGGCCCATCGGGTGGAATGGGAACACCAAAGGCCACCAATCGATTTTGAATCCAAGAATCCCAGACCAAGACAGGGCCTGTATGGCGTTCGATTTGGTTCATGGATAGGTTCAAGGCACCCAGTATTTTGGCCAACAAGGCCTCCTCCTCCTGCGTTGCGGTTTGGCTGAGGATCACCACGAGGTTCGTTGAAGGCAAAACAGCCTTGGACAACTCCGCGGTGAACGGTTGATCCATATACACCAAGGTTTCGCGCCCCAGAACCCAGTCCTCCCACAGGGGATCCCCAACTTGTGGGCCCCAAAATCGGGAAATCGAGGGGTTGGAGTCCATGTCTTACGGGTTTATGTATGCAAATAACGCGGTGATTGACCTATTTTTGGACAAAAACCTACCATGGACCCCATCCCTATTACTCGCCTTCCGGTATCGCGTTTGTCCACGGTGGATTTTGAGGATCTTCCCTTCGGCAAGGTCTTTGCAGACCACATGTTTGTGGCCGAATACGAAGGGGGTCGCTGGCAAAATGCCCGCATTGTTCCTTACGGTGAAATACCTACCAATCCGGCCATTTCAGCCCTCCATTACGGTCAGTCAATATTTGAGGGCCTCAAAGCCTACCGCAACCAAAAGGGCGAGGTGCAGGTCTTTCGCCCTTACGATAACATGAGTCGCATGATTCGTTCCGCTGGACGGCTTTGCATGCCGGCGGTGACCGAAGATATTTTTATAGGTGGTCTCAAGGCCTTGTTGGATTTGGACCAAGAATGGGTTCCACGCCAGCCTGGCTATTCTTTATACATACGCCCCTTCATGTACGCGATTGACGAATACGTCGGCATACGGCCCTCGGATTCGTATCGCTTTATTATTTTTAATTGCCCCGTTGGGAATTACTACACAGCCCCATTGCATGTCAAAGTATCGGACCGCTATGTGAGGGCCTTTCCCATGGGCACCGGTTTTGCCAAGGTTGCCGGGAATTACGCCGCCGGTATGTTGCCCTTGAAACACGCCCGCGAAGCAGGCTACGATCAACTCGTTTGGTTGGACGGCAAAGAAATGAAATACATCGAGGAATCGGGGACCATGAATTTGTTCTTTCAAATCGGAAACACCTTGGTGACCCCCATCGCAGACGGTACCATCTTGGAGGGTATCACCCGTGATAGCATCCTGGGTTTGGCGGTCGAAGCTGGTTTGCCGGTGGAAGTCCGCAAAGTCAGCCTTGAAGAAGTGGTCGCCGCCTACGATCGGGGGGACCTTAAAGACGCTTTCGGGACCGGTACCGCCGCCACGGTAGCACCGATTTCGAGCATTACAGTCCAAGATCGTCGCTTGGTTCTTCCTGCCATGGAGGACCGCACCTATTCGACCCTTTTGGGCCGCATGTTGGACGATATCAAAACCGGCAAAACCCAGGATACCCGGGGTTGGATCATGAAAATCTAATTTTATTTCAAACACATACCCTCTTTTTTTTAACCTATCCCTCTATGTCCAATTCCTTTTTGAATCGTTTGGTAGGGACCGCCTGCACGGTCCTCCTGCTGACGAACCTATCGGGTCGCCAAGCCAAGGCCCAGGTGATTTCCTTTGAGCGATACACCTTGTCCAACGGACTCAAAGTACTTCTGCACCAGGATACCACCACCCCTATTGTGGCTGTGACGGTTTCTTACAAGGTTGGCAGCAAAAACGAAGACCCGCAACGGACGGGTTTTGCTCATTTCTTCGAGCATCTCCTCTTTGAGGGAAGCGAAAATATTGGTCGCGGTGAGTACATGAAATTGGTTAAAACCAATGGAGGGGTCCTCAACGCCAATACCTTTTACGATCGGACCTTTTATTTTGAGATTCTGCCATCCAATCAATTGGAATTGGGTCTCTGGATGGAAAGCGAACGGATGCTGCATGCCAAAATCGAGGATCAGGGGATCGAAACCCAACGTGAAGTGGTCAAAGAAGAAAGAAGGCAGCGTTACGATAACACCCCCTACGGTGGCTTGCTGGATCAGACCATGCGCCGTACTTTCTTGGCCCACCCCTACGGGCGTTCGGTGATCGGCTCCATGGATCACTTGAATTCGGCCCGCAGAGAAGAGTTCATGGATTTTTACCGCACCTTTTATGTTCCAGATAACGCCGTGTTATCCATCGCCGGTGATTTTAACAATGCCCAGATCAAAACCTGGATTGAACGTTACTTTGGGAATATTCCCGCATCCACCCGACCCATTCCCCGCCCAAATCCCGTTGAACCAGTCCAAACGGCCGAGCGCAGGGATACCGTCTACGATAATATTCAGCTACCGGCGGTGGTGCATTCTTTCAAAATGCCAGCCCAAGGAACACCGGATTTCTATCCGATGAGCATGCTGACCAGCCTGCTTTCCCAAGGAGCCTCCTCCCGTTTCCAAAAAACAATTGTAGACCAAGAGCAGAAGGCCGTGGCCGTTGGTGCTTTCCCGCTGGGAATGGTGGACCACAGCGTCGCCATTATGTATGGAATTGTCAACATGGGCGTGGGTCCGGATCAATTGGACTCTTCGATGCGTGCCCAATACCAACGAATCCGGGATGAATTGACCGAACCCAAGGAACTTTCCAAGTTGATCAACCAACTTGAAAACGAACGTGTTGCCCAAATGGGTAGCGTTCAGGGCATCGCTGAACAGTTGAGCGACTACGAATTATTTTATGGAGATGCCCAATTGATTAACACAGAATTTGAGCGTTTTCGCAAAGTGACACCGCAGGATTTGCAACGTGTCGCCCGACTTTACCTGGTTCCCGAGAATCAGGTAACGGTTTATTACTTAGCTCAACCCAAACCATAGACCTCCCACGTTCCTTATCCAT
>CAIOCC010000241.1 GCA_903856555.1 uncultured Bacteroidota bacterium | reverse complement strand
TCGTCCTATATTAAAGCAGAAGTAGATACTAACAATTCTCTATTTTTTAGTTCGAGCGCACCAGCTTGGTATGACATCCTAACTAATAATAACTTAAGTTGTTTATGGTCCACCGGTGACACCACTTCCACCATCACGGTTTCTCCAACGCAGACCACAACTTATTATGTAACCGTGTCCAACGGCATCCACAGTTGTGTAGATAGTGTAACCGTAAGAGTTTCCCCAAAAATATTCGTACCCGATATGGCTGTTTGCCAAGGAGACACCATCGATGTGCCTGTTATTGCTTCTCAGTTGGACTCTGTAGCAGCAATATCTTTAGCGCTGAATTACAATCAGCAGGCCATGACCTATGTTGGTTATACCAGATTACGTCCCGACATGGTTTCAACGAGCAGTATTGGAACGGCATCCGGCCAAGTTCGTTTGGGTTGGTTTGGCCTGAGCCCTTTGGTCAGCGGCGGGTCGGATACCCTTGTCTACTATCGTTTTGTTGTGAATCAGCCTGGAGGATTTAGCTGGAACACCCAAGTACAGGGAGACTGTGAATTGGCCAACCTAAATCTTGATATCTTGGATTATTGTTTTGAAGGCGGCCAAATTAGTTTGTTAGATACCGTGTCTATTTTATCTAGTAGTCAAGGGCCTTGGGAAGTACAAGTTGGTGATTCCATACAGTTGAATGTTCAATCAACGGGGACCCTCACCAATCAATGGCAAAGATGGAATGACCAACTTGGGCAATGGGAAAATCTCCAGGATAACGGTGTTTATAGCGGAACATCAACACCCACACTTACATTTCATTGCAATACCTATCAGCGACCCTTTCCAAAATTCCGCTTGGAGCTCACCAACGGATGTCGACCATCCTATGGGCCGGAGATGCCTGTAACAATTCTACAAAACATCCATGTTTCTATAGGTCAATCAACGACTTGCCAGGGAGACACCTTGGACATTCCTGTTTTGATTTCAGGAGCAAGGGAACTCGGAGCGGCATCCTTGGTCTTGAATTTCAATACCGGCAGCGTACAATTCCTCGATTGGGTGAATGCTGCTCCGCAGACGGGTACCAACCCTTGGTTTGTCAATCAAGTAGGAAATGAAATCCGATTGGCCTGGTTTTCTCTTCAGTCTGCCAATATCCCGGATGGACAACCTTTGGGAACCCTTCGAGTTATTGGCATGGGAACCACAAGTTTAAATTGGGATCTACTAACCCCTGGCAATTGTGAATTTGGAGATGAGGAGGCCACAACGATCCCGGCCAACTTTACTCCTGGCTTCTTATCAGTGAACCCTAAACCCGTGGTACAGCTCCAAGCTACTGCGTCGGCTATTTGCCCGAATGGAGGTACCACAACTCTTTCGACCATTTTTGACCCCAGTTACACCTACCAATGGTTTTTGAATGGTCAACCCCTAAGCTCATCACAAACATCTACTCTTACGACTGGACAATCAGGCCCATACCAAGTTTTAGTAACGACATCCTTGGGCTGCTCACAATGGTCTTCGGTAGAAACCATCGCAAACCATCCCCTTCCAAATCCTGTGATTACAGTGATTGGCAGTGCCACCACTTGCGACCAACCGGTTACGCTGAATGTCAACGCAACCCAAGGCAATTCACTTGAATTTTGGTGGCATCTAAACGGAGCCCCCTTGTCTAATTCACCAGGCACCCAATGGATAGCTACCCAATCGGGGGACTATTCGGTCTATGCAATGGACCTTAATACGCAATGTATAGCTTGGTCCTCCGCAGTAACGGTAACGATTCATTCCCTACCAACGGCAACGGTATCTTACAATGGATCAACCACCTTCTGTCTCGGAGATTCTTTGGCTTTGGTAGCCAACTCAGGATCTGGATTTGTTTACCAGTGGACAAGAAATGGCCAAATCTTGGCTGGTTCTACAAATCAAAATTATATGGCCTACATGGGGGGGGACTACGCCGTCACGGTAACAAATGCACAAGGTTGTTCCTCAACCTCTAGCACCATTTTCTTATCAACCCAAAATTGTAACCAAGTCACCGGACGTCTTTCCTACAATAATGCGCTGAATACGGCCCTCAGAAACACCAAGGTTTACTTTCAAGATAGCATTGGGCTTCCATTGGATTCCACAATAACCAACCTTGCAGGTGATTTTTCGTTCTCTGGATTCATCAACGGAACTTATAAAATCAAATCAGCTCCAAGCCTGACTTGGGGTGGCGTAAATGCCACGGATGCCTTGGGAGTGGTTCGACACTACACGAACTACGTCCTGCTTCAGGGTTTCAGGCTTAAGGCCGCTGATGTTAACGGATCCAACAACGTGAACAATACCGATGCGCTACTCATCACCAGGCGTTATTCAAACTTAATTCCCCAATTCAATGTTGGGCCTTGGCTATCAGAAAATCCGACCGTACATGCGAATGGTTATCCAATTGTTAGCAACATACAAGCTTTGTGTTACGGAGATGTGAATGGATCTTATAATCCCATCCAAACTCGTATCGCTCCTAGAGTTAACTTCGAAGAATATGGCACCATTCACCCATCCGGAAAGTGCTACAAATTACCGATTTATTCCCTTGAAAATCAAGAGATTGGGGCTATTTCTTTGGCGTTGGTTTTGCCAAAGGGTGTTGTCGTCAAAGACGTGCATTCCAAAATAAATCATGGCACCATGGAGTTTGGTCAATGGGAAGATGAACTAAGAATCGCTTGGTTTTCGCCAAACCAATTCAATGCAAATGCAGGTGATGTTTTGTTTGTTTTGGAGGTTTGTTCGGATATGGATTCCATGTCTTGGGGGCCAACAGACCTAGAAGTTCGTGGACTTAGTGAACTTGCAGATTTTTGGGCAAACCCCTATGATTTTGCAAGGCTAGGACTACCCTCGGTCAAGTCGAGATCCGTGTCCGGAGATGAATTGGTGGTTTGGCCCAATCCTGCGCAGGGCAATACGTATGTTCGTTGGACTTTTAACGAGCCAACCACTCTTTCCTCCATCCGCGTCTTGGATGCTGTTGGGAAAGAGGTGTACTCTGAACAGTTTGGTTGGGCAGGAACAGGCGCCAAAGATCTAGTCTTGCCCTCGTCTGAATGGGCAGAAGGAATCTATGCAATTCAGGCCCAATGGACAACGGCATCTGGACATACCAAAACCAAGTCCCTCCTGTTGCGCAGGAAATAAACCCGCCTACTCCGCGAGGAGGGCGTTGATTTTGTTTTGAAGCAACGCCTTTTGGCGTTCAAAAGCGGACCCGGTGGCGGGTCCATCAAAACCGGTATGTACGTATCGAATGCGGCCTCCGGCGTCCAACAATAGGGTGGTAGGGAAGGCCTTGAGGCGGACCAGCTGAGGAATGGCCCGTCGCACCGAGGCTGAATCCGGCTGTCCTGCATGCACCAAAGGGTAAGGCACTTGGTAGCGAGCCCGTAGTTTTTGGAGGTTCTGAACGGCCTTTTCGGGTTGATACGTCCGTTCAAAGCCAAGGCCGATGATCTGAACGCCTTTGCGAGACCATTCCGGGTAGACGGATGCAAGGTATTCGGTTTCGTCCAGGCAATTGGGGCACCAGGTCCCCAACAATTGAACCAGGGTAACGCGGGCGGGGGGGCCGGGGCGAACGACCTGACCTGTTTGGATGTCTTTGAATTCAAAGGCCAACGGGGCCTGTGCGTTTTGTAAGGTCGATAACCCGTAAGGATCCGGAAGGGTCGCCGCGCTGTCCCGAACCGCGGTCCAAGGTCGGCCCGGCCCCCGCGCCGCGTAAAGCTGACCCTGCATGGAGCCATCCTGGGCCAGGTGTCCCCGGATCAAATAAGCACTGCCCCCATCCATTCCGCTCATCCACAACGAATCCCCGTCCATGATCCCGCTGAGGTATCGATAATCCCCCGTTGAAGTCCGCAGGGTACCGCTGATTTCCGGTCCTTTTTGGGTCAATGGCATCAGAGCCGGGGTACCAGGCCCCAGGTCCACCTTCCATTGAGCCCCCACCTCTGCCGGCAATCCTGCGGTCCGCGATGCGAATTTGTACTGTCCACCGCGGGCAGCCGACCAAGGCATCATGATCGCCGTATCGTTTTTGGTTTTGACCCAAAAACCCTTCAGGCTATCTCCCAGGTTGCTAACAGCGGCCACCAACACCGACTCATAGACGGGGAAGCTCCAATACAAACTATCCCCCCGGACCTCTGCACTTGATTCCACCCACGTATCACCGTCTTGCAATCGGGCTTTGAAAAGTCGATCCGAAGGGCGCTCCTTGTTGGGTCCTGCTTGACGTTCCAGTCTGAACAAAAAGGGCAAATCACCCCCTTCCGTCTGTAGGAGACCCCGCCAATCCCCTTCCTGAAGGCGGTAACAGGCCTCTAGATCAATTCCCCATCGGCAAGAGGTCCCGCCCAACAAAAATAGGAGAGCCAAGCCCCCTGCAAATTTTGAAAATTTTAACATAAAAACCGGTTTCAATAGGAAAACAAAAATGCGTGCAATTCGGCCTTTCGCCGTTTGTTTTTTTGCGGTGACTTACCTTTCCCGAAATTCTTTCAACCATGCCTGCCGAAAACAGCCCCTCCGAGGGCCAGCACAGCTTGACCGTGCATCCCCGCGATCTACGGATTTCTGACTTTGGGTATGACCTGCCCCAGGAGCGTATTGCTTTGTATCCCACCGAATTCCGTGAGCAGGCACGGATGTTAGAATACAGAGGCGGTTCCATCTTGGATCGATCCTTTGGGGACCTACCAGATGCACTGCCCGAAGGAGTCCATTTGGTCCTCAACAATACCCGGGTGGTACCTGCGCGCCTCCGCTGGCCTTTGCCCAACGGTTCCATGCTGGAATTTTTGCTCTTGGAGCCCGATCTCGCCACACCTGGGGAGGGGGAGGGGGTGACCTGGTGGTGCATGATCGGTAACAACCGCGCTTGGAAAACCGGTGTCCTTGATCTGGTGTTACCAACAGGGAATCTGCATTTGAAACGTGGGCAAAGCAAGAATGGTCAATGGCAAGTCCACTTTGGATGGCAACCAAATCCGGAGGCCGGGCCAGACAGTCCACAGACCCTGGAAGAATTGTTGGATCTTGTTGGCGAAGTTCCTTTGCCGCCTTACCTTCAACGTAGCAGCGAGTCTCTGGATCGCGAACGTTACCAAACAACCTATGCCAAGGAGCGCGGAGCAGTGGCGGCACCCACGGCGGGTTTGCATCTAACGCCTTTGTTGTTGGAACAAATTAAACAAAAAGGCGGCCTAACAACCGAGGTCACCCTGCATGTCGGAGCAGGCACCTTTCAGCCGGTCAAGGCTTCCCAAATGGCCGAACACACCATGCATACCGAACGGATTTCGATTCGTACAGAGGCTCTGGAAGCCCTTTACCGCAGCCAAGGACCGGTTTATGCGGTAGGAACCACCTCTTTACGCCTACTCGAAAGCCTCTATTGGGCCGCGGTCCACATCCACCTAAATACAAACAATACAGATTCAATCAACTCAAAAACCACCCTCCCAAGGGTGCATCAGTGGGATCCCTACGATCTCCCTACAACCGACTTATCGGCTCGGGATGCATTGGGAATCCTGCTTGAATTTGCCCAAAAAAATCAATATTCTGAACTAAGCGGACGCACCGGTCTTATGTTGGCTCCACCTTACAAAGTACGGATGGTACAAGGTCTCATAACAAATTTCCATCAACCCCAGAGCACCCTGTTGTTACTGGTTGCTGCGCTGGTCGGTAAGGATTGGCGAAATATCTACCAAAATGCCCTGGACAAGGGTTATCGTTTCTTGAGTTATGGCGACGGATCCCTCCTCCATTTTTGATCGTTGTTACGAAAGGGCGCTTTCTGCGGGACACCCCGCGGAATCCCACACGGGACACCCCGCTGATCACTCCGCGGAACGAGGTTCGGCAACAAAGACCGGAGGGGCCTTGGCTGGGCTTCGGGTTTTGGAAACAGCGACGGTTTTGGCAGGGCCGGCCGTGGGCATGTTCCTGGCCGAATGCGGGGCGCGCGTTCTCAAACTGGAACCACCGACCGGTGATGTTACCCGGCAATGGACCCTGCCCGAGGAAAACCCGTCGCAGGGTCGATCGGCTTACTTCTGCTCGGTCAACTGGGGCAAAGCCAGCCTGCAATCGCATCTCAACGAACCCGACGAACAAG
Organism: uncultured Bacteroidota bacterium; assembly: GCA_903856555.1. GTDB lineage: Bacteria > Bacteroidota > Bacteroidia > UBA7662 > UBA7662 > SYHX01. Next base: position 1,316 of record CAIOCC010000241.1, on the reverse strand, counting down.
CCGTTTTCCGGCTCTTGCTGGCGGAGGCCGATCTGTTGATTTCCAATAACTTACCACACCAAGAAAAGGACCTGGGCCTGGATTGGGAGGTTTTGCATGCTTTGAATCCACGGCTCATTGCGGCTCGAATCAATGGCTACGGGTCTTCCTCTTCCAGGCCGGGATACGATTCCTTGGTCCAGGCCGAAAGCGGCTATGTTTCCATGAACGGTCCCATCGGGGGTCCTGGTCACAAAATGCCGGTGGCCCTCATGGATGTTTTGGCCGCTCATCAACTCAAAGAGGCCCTCCTGCTAGCCCTCCTGCAGCGAGGACAGGACGGAATGGGCCGCGAGGTGCGGGTTTCTTTGCTGGATGCAGGCCTGGCTTCCCTCAGCAATCAGGCTACCAATTGGTGGATGGGGGGGATTGAGGCCCGTCCCATGGGTTCGGAACACCCCAACATTGTCCCCTACGGTTCGACCTTTCGCTGCCATGACGGGCAATGGCTGACCCTGGCCGTTGGCAACAACGCCCAATTTGAACAAGCCTGTACAGCCCTTCAAATCCAACCCGACCCAGCCTGGGCCAGCCCTACCGGCCGCCTCCTGGACAAAGCCAACCTTTTGGGACAGCTCCAAGATGGCTTTGCTCGCCATGGGCGGGCCTATTGGTTGGAAGTCCTGGAAGCGCACCGGGTCCCAGCCGCCCCTGTGAACGATCTTTCGCAGGCCTTGGCAAGTCCCGCCGCCCTCCGTTTGCAGCTCAAGGATGGCCCGCTTTATGGACTGCGCACGGCGGTTTTTGAAGGGGTGAACGGGCCCAACCCACCTCAGAACCTGGCGCCACCTCCCGCTTTTCCGCAGCATTCCCTCGCCGACATGGCCCGCACCTTGTTTTCCTGACCTTGGCTCGTGGGTCGTTTGGCTATAAATTGCGGCATGGCTTTGAACGAAGAACCCCTCGTGGTTTTGGTGGACCGGGAAGACCGTGAAATTGGCTTGGCTCCCAAAACCGAAGCCCATCAAAAAGCCTTGTTGCACCGTGCCTTTTCGGTCTTTGTTTTTAACGGCGTTGGGGAGTTGCTCCTCCAACAGCGCAGCCCCGACAAATACCATTCCGGGGGATTATGGACCAATACCTGTTGCAGTCACCCTCTGCCCGGTGAGAACATCCACGATGCGGCGCACCGTCGTTTGGTCGAAGAGATGGGCATGGATTGCCCCCTTGAATCCCCCTTTTGGTTTATTTACCAGACCGAATTTGAAAACGGTCTTAGCGAGCACGAATTGGATCATGTTTTTTTGGGGAACAGCGATGGGCCCTTCCGCATTGAC
>CAIOCC010000240.1 GCA_903856555.1 uncultured Bacteroidota bacterium | reverse complement strand
GTTACAATACCAAAATCTGGGTTTACAATACCTGCAACGCACCGGTTCTGTCCAACGACAATTTAGGAACCATCTTTTTTAACGACTCCTCGGCGGCTTGCGGGAACAGGGCCGAAGTCATGGCCTTTTTGGATACCACCACGACGTACCGGATTCGCATTGGCGGTGACAGCTCTTGCACCGGCCCCATCGCCTTCCGTCTCCAATACGATGGCCCTATCCCGGGCTGCATGGATTCTTCGGCTTGCAATTACGACCCTATGGCCACCATTGCAGGACCCTGTTATTATTACCCGAACCCCTTGTGCCCCCCGGGTCCTGACCTGGAATTCGTGCAATCTGCCTTTGAAAATTCATTGCAAAGGTCCACCCTCACAGCCAACGTCGGCAATTGCTGGGTGGCCGAAAATTGCCTAACGGGTTATGGCAATCGCACCGTCATTCGCTTTACCACCGATATCCGAAATGTAGGCATTACGGACTACTACATTGGCAGCCCTTCAACACACCCCGGACAATTTAACACGGCAAATTGCCACGGGCATGCCCATTACGAAGGCTACGCCGAATATGTTTTGTACCCCACCGTGGGCAATCGCATTCCGGTTGGTTTCAAAAATGGTTTTTGTGTTATGGACCTTGACTGCCCATCCGGTATCCCGGCTAAATACGGCTGCAGCAATATGGGAATCACCGCCGGTTGCGGGGATATTTATTCTCGAGGCTTGGACTGCCAATGGATAGACATTACCGATGTCCCTACCGGGGATTATATCCTGGCCGCCAAGGTGAATTGGGATCAATCCCCCGACGCCCTCGGTCGCATTGAGATGAATTACATGAACAATTGGGTTCAGGTCTGCCTACGAATCTATACCGATAGCAACGGACTCAAACAATACAGCAAATACCCCAACTGCAATCCTTATGTTGATTGTCAAGGCGTTACCTACGGCAATGCGGTCCGGGATTGTCGCGGAATTTGCGCTGGACGCGCCGTACGCGGGGACATGAATCAAGACTCGATTCGCAACAGCGTGGATGTTCCTTTTTATCTGACCGGCTTGGTTCAACAGCTCCTTCCTTACAGCGAATGCGCCGACCTCAGCGGCGACAGCACCCTCAATGTGTGGGATGCGGCCTTGCTTGGAAATTGCCTGATGAACAATAACACAGGGCAGGCCTGCAGTTTCCCTCGTGGTCTTCAATCAGCCCAAACCCATACCACCAAAATCTTGGCTATCGATACCGTGCAACGCTTCGTGGACATTGCCATCCGAAATCCGCAACATCGTTTAACGGCTTTGGATTTCGAAATCCATGGTATACGCCCCCTGCAAGTCACCTCCTTGTCGGCCCCGGGCTCCCCGCTTTGGCAATTTACCTTCGCCAACAACAGCCCGCGCATCGTAGCCATGGCCCAGAACCTAACCCAAAGCTTGGCAAGGGATTCCTTGTTCCAACCCATGCTGCGGATTTTTTACAGTCGAACCAACGACACGGCCATCTATCTGCGCCGCACCCATGCCGGTGTCAATGAGTATTTCGAAAACCTCATAACGTCGACCGATAGCACCCGTTGGAGGGTTTCTTTGGATCGCAGTTCGGTTGAAAACCTCAACCAAAGGCCAGCGTTGCGCTTGTATCCCAATCCAACCAAGGGCTCCCTCACCCTGGAATTTCCAGCATCCGATCAATCCGCCCACTACCGAGTTCTTGGCTCCAACGGCAAGGTTTACCTTCAATCGGAACTTAGCCAGCCCCATCTGGGCCGCCAAGATTTGGATTTCACCGAAACCCTGCCCCCAGGCCTCTATCTTTTGGAATACCGTGGGCCCCTAGGGCGCAACCTGATCCGATTTGTCAAGCACTAAAACACCAAGCATGGCCACCCCTCCCATCGCCATTTCCAAAGCCGAAACCGCCTGGCTGGATTTCGAAAAGCCCATCCAGGAACTGGAGGAAGAACTATCCAAACTTCGTCAAATCCAGGACAAAGGCAAAAGCGATGTGAGCGGTCCTATCCGTGCCTTGGAGACCCAAATTCTAAAAACCAAGAAACAACTCTACAGTCAATTGACGGGTTGGCAAAAAGTTCAGTTATCCAGGCACCTCGACCGACCTTATACCCTCTTTTATGTGGAGCACATGACCACCGATTTTGTCGAATTGCATGGGGATCGGTGTTACGGGGACGACAAGGCCATTGTCGGGGGTTTTGCAAATTTGGAAGGCCAGTCGGTCATGTTCATCGGTCACCAAAAAGGCATCAACACCAAAATGCGGCAGTACAGGAACTTTGGGATGGCCAACCCCGAAGGGTACCGTAAAGCATTGAGATTGATGAAATTGGCGGAAAAATTCAACAAGCCCATTGTAACCCTGGTGGATACACCGGGCGCCTTTCCGGGTATTGAAGCCGAAGAGCGGGGTCAGGCCGAAGCCATTGCCAAAAACATCCGAGAAATGTTCCAACTCAAAGTCCCTGTCATTGTGGTGATTGTTGGAGAAGGTGCATCGGGAGGTGCGATAGGCATAGGGGTTGGCGACCGGGTTTTGATGTTGGAGAATACTTGGTACTCGGTCATTTCACCCGAATCGTGCAGCAGTATTCTTTGGCGTAGCTGGGACCACAAAGAGAAAGCCGCCGAGGCCCTGCAACTGACCTCTGACGCCATGCTAAAACACGGCCTCATCGACGAAATTGTTCCCGAACCGCTGGGCGGTGCGCACCGCGACCGGGAAGGCATGGCCAAAACACTGCGCGCGACCCTCCTTCGACATCTTCAGGAGCTCCAAGCCTTGGACCCTTCCACCCGGATCGAAAAACGCATTGAGCGTTTTGCGACCATGGGCGTCTACGGTCACGAGTCCTAAGCTCCCTGCCTTTTTTAGGTCGTGACCCTTATCGATCGTTCTGCTTCCGAATCATCGAAGCACCGGATCCAAGAATTGGTCCGCCAGCTCAACGAACACAACCGCGCTTACTATATCCAGGATCAACCCCTGATTAGCGACCAGGAATTTGATGCCCTCCTTCGCGAGTTGGAAGAATTGGAAACCCGATTCCCGGATTGGGCCGAACCCGATTCCCCAACCCGTCGAGTCGGTGGAGGAGTTTTGGATGGCTTTGAACAGCGCAAACACCGTAGGCCCATGCTTTCGTTGGGCAATACCTACAGCGAAGCCGAAATTTTGGCCTTTCATGAACGCTGTATCAAAGGCCTAGGGTACGAACCACTCTATTCCGTTGAACTCAAAATTGACGGGGTCGCCCTTTCCCTGCATTACCAAGATCGGATCTTGCAATACGCGGTGACCCGCGGTGACGGCGTACAGGGGGATGACGTCACGGCCAATGTTCGGACCATCGAAGCCCTGCCTCTACGACTGGGTCCGGATGCGCCGACCGATCCCTTGGAAATACGAGGGGAGGTTTACCTACCCCGGGCCTACCTGACCCGAATTAACCACGAACGGGCCTTGTCCGGCGAAGAACCCTATGCCAATCCCCGGAACCTAGCCTCCGGAACCCTCAAATTATTGGATAGTTCGGTGGTCCGTCACCGTCGTTTATCCGCTTGGTGTTATCAATTGGACGGAGAAGGCCCCTTGTTACAAAAAAACCAAACCCATCACCAACGCATGGCCTTGTTACAGGCTTGGGGATTTCCGGTCTGCGAGCACCGAGCCGGGCCCCTTCCCTTTGAAGGCGTCCTTGATTTTATATCCCAATGGCAAGGCCGACGCCAAGAACTCCCCTTTGACATCGACGGGGTGGTCCTCAAAGTGGATGACTTTGGCCAGCGCGAAGAATTGGGATACACCGCCAAATCACCGCGCTGGGCCATCGCTTACAAGTACCCTGCCCAAAGCGTCCGGACCCGTCTGCTGGATGTTCTTTTTCAGGTGGGCCGAACAGGGGCCGTGACCCCGGTGGCCTGCCTTGAGCCGGTCGAAGTGGCCGGCACGGTGGTCAAAAGAGCCTCCTTGTACAACGAGGCCGAAATACGCCGCTTGGACCTCCATCTTGGCGACACGGTGAGCCTTGAAAAAGGCGGGGATATCATCCCCAAAATCACCGATGTTCATCCCGAACAGCGTCCTGCAGGTAGCCTTCCCGTTCAATTTCCCCGGTTTTGCCCCGATTGCGAAACGCCCTTGGATTGCATCGAAGCCCTGCATTATTGCCCCAACCACCGGCTCTGCCCTCCCCAGGTCCTGGGCCGTCTGGAACACTTTGTTGCTCGAAAGGCGATGAACCTGGAGCACTTGGGAACCGAAACCTTGCTTCAGTTGTTACAACAAAAAATGATTTCCGACCCGGCCGATCTCTACGAGTTAGATGCCGTCCGACTTGCATCGCTGGAACGAACCGGCGACAAAAGCATTCAACGCCTCCTCGAAGCCATTCAGGCCTCCAAGGCCGTCCCCTTTGAAAGGGTTTTGTTTGCACTGGGTTTGAGAGGAATTGGCGAAGTCGCTTCCAAAACCCTGGCCCGGCATTTTGGCTCCATGGAAAAACTTTCGATGGCGGACAAAGAATCGCTGATCGAAGTTCATGAAATCGGCGAAAAATCGGCCGATCAAATCCTGGCTTGGTTTGCCGACCCCCTGAACCAAAGGATGTGGCAGCGACTGCAGGCCATGGGGCTCTGCATGTCCATCCCCCAGACGAATTCTTCTCCGGGGAACGACGACCCGAACGCGCCCCGCCCCCTTGCTGGATGCACCCTGGTCGTCAGCGGAAAGTTTGCGAATATGGAACGAGAAGCCCTCAAAGTCCTCCTAGAAGAAGCCGGAGGCACCGTGGTTTCATCGGTGGGTCCTCGACTCACCTACCTCGTTACGGGCAGCGATGCAGGTCCTTCCAAGCTCGAAAAGGCCCAAAAATTAGGGATTCAAGTGGTAAACGAAGCCTTCATCCTCGAATTGCTGGGCAAGTCCCCCCTTCCTTTGTAATTTGCGTCCATGGTATGGGACGCCGAGCAATGGCCGTTTAGGCCCCCAATGTTCATTCGCAAGTGGTTGTTTGAACAAAAAGTCAAACAATTCACCCCGGCGATTCCCTTGGCGCCTCCATCAACCCGACTAGGGCCCCAAGGAGCTTGGTTGGTTATTTTCGATGGCAAGGATCCTTGGCAGGCGGAATTGGCCAAATACATTGCCCAGTATCGCAGACCCGATTACTTCTGTCAAACCTTGGGGTTGGTACGCCACAACCAGGCCGATCTCAATAGCTTCCACGCCCAGGAGCTCACCCATGCCTTGCTTCCTCCGGATCGTATTTTATCCTTGGCCCGTTCACGGCCTTTTGACCTCTGCATCAATCTGAGCTCCACAAGCAATCCTCCCTTGGAATACTTGGTTTTGGTCGCCAACGCCCCCACCAAAATTGGGGTGAACCGCCAAAGCAGTTCCCCGCGCTACAACCTGGAATTGGGACTCAAATTAGCTGGCGCAAAACCCAGTCTACGTTCGCTGCTTCAACACCTGGCCGGATTGGGCCTGCATACCATACAGCAGAGCAAATTGCAGAGCATACACCCCCTCACGACCCCTTAATTCCGGCCCCTCCTCATCATGAACCCATCCTTGAACGAACAAGTCTTGCCGCGTGGTACCGGGATTGCCCTGGTCACCCCCTTTGATTCCAAAGGTCGCCCCGACCGCAAGGGCCTCCGACGAATCATCGACCATGTCGTCCAAGGCGGTGTCGAATTCATCGTTGCCCTGGGAACCACTGCCGAGACCCCAACCCTCAGCAAGGAAGACCGGATGGAGGTCTTGGAATTGGTCAAAGAGGGCCTGGACGGTCGACGACCCTTGTGGTGCGGCATGGGAGGGAATGACACCCGAGAATTGTTGGAACAACTCACCTCTTTTGACCTGAAGGGCGTGGACGCCCTCCTTTCCGTAACACCGTATTACAACCGCCCCTCCCAGGACGGGCTCTACGCCCATTACCGGGAATTGGCCTTGGCCACCGACCACCCCATCGTCTTGTACAATGTTCCTGCCCGTACGGGGTGTTCCCTTTTGGCCGACACCACGCTGCGCCTAGCCGATGATTTCAAAAACATCGTAGCGACCAAAGAGGCCTCCGGGGATTGGATGCAAATCATGGAAATCATGCGCTCCAAACCAGCTGATTTCAAGGTTTATTCAGGCGATGATGCGATTTCCTTGCCCTTGTTATCCCTGGGATTGGATGGAGTGGTCTCGGTGGTTGGCAATGCCTGGCCCCGAACCTTTGGGCAAATGGTGCGCCACGCCCTGGCCGGGGAATCTACCGAAGCCAGACAGCTCCACTACCAAATGCTACCTTTGATGACCGCTGTTTTTCGGGAAGGAAGTCCGGCTGGCATCAAATTTATTCTTCAAAGCATGGGCCTTTGCGAAGACCATCTTCGCCTTCCCTTGGTCGGCATCTCGACCCGCCTACAGAACGAACTCATCGACCTTCGGTGTCGGTTTAGCAAGGAATCTTGAACAAGTCGTCCCGCCTTCGAAGCGATTTAACCTAATCGTTCGCCCAGGTCCAAACCATGACGGACCGCTGTTTCGTGGGCCAACGCATAACCGGCATCGCTGTGACGTATCACCCCCATGCCTGGATCGTTGTGCAAAACCCTGCGAAGACGTTCTTCGGCCGCGCTGGTTCCATCCGCCACAATCACCATGCCCGAATGGATGGAATAACCCATGCCAACCCCGCCACCGTGGTGAAGGCTCACCCAAGATGCACCACCTGCGGTATTGACCAAAGCATTCAAAATAGGCCAATCGGCCACGGCATCCGAACCGTCCAACATCCCTTCGGTTTCCCGATTGGGGGATGCCACCGAACCGGTATCCAAATGGTCCCG
>CAIOCC010000239.1 GCA_903856555.1 uncultured Bacteroidota bacterium | reverse complement strand
TGGAGAGCGTCCGGGTCCTGATCGATCCCAAAAAGCCGACCCTGGGGTCCCAAACGGCCCAGAATGGCCCTTGCATGACCCCCACCGCCCAAGGTGCAATCCACATAAACCCCATCCGTCCTGATTTGCAGGGCATCCAAGCAGGCGTCCAGCATAACAGGTTGGTGATAAAAAGGGCTATCCATTCCATTTTCCTCCCATCACCCGCTCGGCAAGCGCCGAGAAATCCTGGGGTTCCTGGTCGAGCATGCGCAGGTAGGCCTGCTCCGACCAAATTTCCAGGCGGTTCAAATGCCCAAAGAGAACCAAGTCTTTGTCAATGCCCGCGTATTGCAGCAAGGGCTTGGGCAAAAGAAGGCGATGTGCCGAATCCGATTCCAAAGAGGTCGCTCCACGGAGGAAATACCTGAGAAATTCCCTGTTTTCGCGGACATACGGATTCAACTGACCCAACTCTGCGACCATGGATTCCCATTCTGGAGCCGGATATAGCACCAAACAAGCCTCAAATCCACGGTTAATCACCCATTTGCCGGCCGATTCGGCAGGCACCTGCCGCAGCAAGCCGGCCGGCAGGCTGATCCTGGACTTGGCATCCAGTTTCAATGGAAATTCTCCGATGAGTTGCGTCACGATGGTTGGCGATTCTGAGGTACGAATTAACCACTTTTTCCCACTATATCCCACTTTCCCCCACAAAACTTATCCACAAGACCCACGGGAGATGGGGCCTGTGATGGAACCCGAGTTGGGACCTGCGACAAGGCGTCGGTTTGGGTCATAGGCTCGCTTCTCGCTATCTTGACGCGATGAAACCAGGCGTGAATCCGTCCAAACCTCAGGTTCGGGGTAGCATCGAAGTGATCACCGGTTCGATGTTTTCGGGAAAAACCGAGGAACTCATCCGGCGACTGCGAAGGGCTGAGTTAGCAGGTCTGCGGGTTTTGATTTTCAAGCCCGAATTTGACAAACGCTACGGGACTGACGCCGTTGTTTCCCACAACCGCAACAGCATCCCTTGCCATAACATTCATCATTCGAGTCAGATTACGGAATTCATTAACCAACAAAATCATAACACATCACAGGATGGGGGCGAAAGTCTGGTGATTGGCATTGACGAAGCCCAATTCCTTGATCAAGATCTGATTAAAGTCGCTTTGATTTTGAGTCGTCAAAACCATCGCGTCCTAATTGCTGGTTTGGATATGGATTTTTTGGGTCAACCGTTTGGGCCGATGCCCGCTCTGATGGCGGTCGCCGAAGAAGTCACCAAGGTGAGGGCGATCTGTTCCGATTGTGGGCACGAAGCATCTCATTCTCATAGACATACATCGTTGCAATCGACACGGGTTTTGGGCGCCCAAGAGCATTATCGCCCCCTATGCCGTCCTTGTTTTAACCGAGCCTTGAACCAAGCCAATTCCGAACCCGGTTTTTTCTAATTTTTTCCAATCCTCATTCATACGATTTTCCGATGAACAACGACGTATTTATACATCCGACCGCGGTCGTAGATGAAGGGGCGACCCTTGGTGAAGGTACCAAGGTCTGGCATTTTTCACACATCATGAGCGATGCCGTTGTTGGAGAACGCTGTAACATTGGTCAAAATGTTGTTATATCACCAGGAGTCATCCTTGGTTCCAATGTCAAAATTCAGAACAATGTTAGTCTCTACACCGGCGTCATCTGCGATGACGATGTTTTTTTGGGTCCATCCTGCGTTTTTACCAATGTTGTCAACCCCCGATCTGCGGTCAACAGACGCGGGCAATATGCCCAAACCCGGGTGGGCCGGGGTGCCAGCATTGGAGCCAATGCTACCATTGTGTGCGGGCATGATATCGGTCAATTTGCATTCATTGGCGCAGGTGCGGTGGTCACCAAACAGGTCCCCGACTACGCCCTGGTCGTTGGCAATCCGGCCAGGCAAATGGGCTGGATGAGTGAATTTGGCCATAAACTGCTGTTTGATGAACAAGGCCAGGCTACTTGTCCCGAAAGTGGTGAAACCTATCGCCTTCACCAAGGCACGGTCTCCAAAATCGCCAGATCTTTCGTTTAGGGCCTGTAATTTAACCCTTGAGGAACCGTAGAAAGACCCGGACCCCGACCGCATCTTCCACCAAAAGCCCGTAGAGGCCCGGAGATAGCCCGCCTAGGGACCCACCCGAGCCCTCTCCTACGCTCCCCACCACGGCCCCCGTCATCCCCACCACCCTCGCCACCATAGGCTTGCGCAGTCCCTTGGCCTCCAATAGCACCAACAAACGCTCTATATCCAGTTCTTCCTGAACGGGATTGGGGTAAATCAAGGGCTCCATGAGGTCCAAAACGGGCCTGATGCCCACCGGATCCACCCGAAATGGCACAGAAACAGCCGAAACACACCCGGAAAGGCTTTGAACAGCGGTGTAATCCCCGCCCAAAACGGCCAAAATCCGTCCATTGCCCCCCCCTGCCACGGGCTGACCATTCAAAAACCATTGAACCGCCGCCCCTGGCTGCGGGTTCACCTCCAAAGTATCGGTGTACTGACCGCCAAGAAATTGCCGACGTATCTGCAATGCAACCAAGACCGGAACCGCCTCCACCCCCCCATCGGACAACGATAAGTTCCAAGAACCCTGGTAAACATCGCTCATATAGGAAAAAGATGGCAGCCAACGAACCGGAAAGGCACCTGTTTGAGAGATAGGTAACACAAATTTCAATCGAAACAAAAGACTGTTCACGGGCAAAGCAGGTGTTGGATTCCCAAAACCACTCCACAAAATCGTATCCCCCCTTACTTGGGTATTCAATGCAAAAAGCGAAGGATGACGATCGGTCAACGCGACCCAACCCAGCCCTGGACTCCTGACAACTGCCAGTTGAGCCAAAGCGACCCGATTCACCCCGTCCGCGCGCACCTCCAAAACCATGGTATCCAAGGAGGAAGGACTGCATCGAACCATGGTATCCAAACGAAGGCGAAAGGGCACGACCTGCTGAACAGATAAAGTTGCTTCCTGCGTCCAAATATCCGGCACACAACGACTTAAGCCACTCATCCTAGCCCTAAAACGACAACCCGACAAACTAGGGGTTCCCGCCAAGACCCAAAGTCTAGGCAGATTGGGCGGTCCCATAAACGGACCTGCCGACGGCCCCACATCCATCCACGGGGCAGAAGGTACCGGTTGATACTCCCATTGAATAGTATCGTTACCGGATGCTTGAACCTCAAAATAGGTGGTGTCATCCAAAGGAACCGTCCTTGAAACCGGTTGCAGCGACACAACAGGCTGTGTTCCAATCAAAATTGCCACATTTACGGGATTCGAAACAGGACCTATACACCCTGCGGAATTGACCGCTTGAACGGTGTATGCTCCCGAATCCACGGAACGATATTGACTACCCGCCAAACCCAAAACACCGAGACCGTATGGGCCGCTTACCGGTTGACCCCTATTGAACCACCGATAAACCAAAAACTGACTGGCGGGAACGACCGACAAGGTGACCGTGTCTCCAGGACATAAACTGGACGTGGAGGGGGACAGATTGGGGGCGCCTGGAAAAGCAGACTGAACGGTTATGGTACCACTCGCCGTCACCGTACCCACACTGCAAACACCCACCAAGGAAACGGTGTAGGGATAAGTACCCGGCATTGTAGGCGATCCACTTATCGTAAAGGTATCGTTGGCCCATACGCCCGTTAACCCTGTAGGTAAACCCAAAACAGATGCACTCGTAGCACCCGTCGTTGCAAATCGAATAGGAACCAGACTCCCTTGCAAACACACCAAAGGATTAGGCGAACCGCTGCTAGTTACCCAGTCTATTGAACAATTAAGGAGGACCGAGTTTTCAACGAAATTCCCAAAACCCAATTCCTGGGACAAAGCCTCGGACGAAACAGGAAAGCGTACCTCCGCCCCTACGTTCCCAACCTTCCCTGCAACAAAACCATAAACCAAAAAAAAATGCGCCAACATCATATTGGCGCATTTCCTAAACATTCCAAAAGTTTTATTCACGAACAAAGCGAATCACCCCACTGCGGTCTTCCCTTTGGAGGGTAATCATGTAAACGCCCGGGGCCAAATGACCCAAATCCAAGGTTTGACTAAAGACACCACTCAAACCTTCAACTTCGAAACGGGCACCTACCTGACCAGCAAGATTCGTAACAACAATCGAGGTCATACCCGTCTTGTCGTCCAAGCGACCCGCCAGGTTAACAATACCACGACCTGGGTTGGGATAAACCACCAAACCAAGGGAGTTTTCTTCCATTTCAGAAATTCCTACGCCGGTTACGATGTAAGCATTCGATGAATCCGAACGGCAACCATTGCTATCCTGAACCGCACGGTAAATTCCGTTTGCGGTAATCCGAAGCGCGCCATCAGCACCACCAGTCAATGCAACCCCGTTGCGGAACCAAGTAATGTTGTTCTGGTTGCGGATATTGGTAAACAAGGAATCCGAGGCGGGAGCCGTGGCAGGACGAGTCACAATGGGTGGACGTGGTTTGGACTTAACCGTTACCACAATACCAGCCGCTGTACTATCCGAACAGTTACCTGCATTGATCACAACAACACGATACGTTCCTGACAACAAAGCCCCAATGGAGTCCTGGTTGGGAGCCAAATTAGAGAGACGCGTATTGTCCCTGTACCAGCGGTAAGTAAAGCCGTTCCCTCTGGTAGCAACCAAACCCACGTTCCCGCCTTGGCAGAAAGTCGTTGGA
>CAIOCC010000238.1 GCA_903856555.1 uncultured Bacteroidota bacterium | reverse complement strand
TCCCGGTCAAAACCAAATCGTAGGACTGGCCCTGAATATAGGAGGCCAACTCGGCCGCGACTTGCCGGGAATCCAATGGTTCAGCTTCAATGCGGACGGCTTGATCGGCCCCAATGGCCAAAGCTTTGCGCAGCACCGGTTCGGCGTCGGCGCCGCCGACATGAATGACAGTCACGGTACCTCCGCCGGTGGCTTCGTTCAACTCCAACGCTTTGGTCAAAGCCAGTTCATCGTAGGGGTTGATAATGTACTGAACCCCTGTTTTGTTCAGGGATTTGTTATCGGCGCTAAAGGCGATTTTGGTGGTGGTATCAGGCACCTGGCTCAGGCAAACCAATATGTTCATAGCAGAAAAGGGGTTGTGAACCTGGGCCGACCGGGTTGGACAAGGCGCAGGCTGGAACAAAAATAGGCATCAAAGCCCAAAGCGGTATTGAATCCCCGTCATGAAACCCAGACGGGTCAGGGAACTCCGCATGACCGGTCCGGTTTCGGAGGGGGTGAGTGGGTAGAGCTCTTCTGAGAAAGAGGTGGTTTCCAAGTAGGCGGCCACGTCCAGGACCCAGGGGCCGTTGCGTCGCCCCGCCCCCAAGGTGAATCGGCGCTGTCGCTGGTCCGATGCCGGATCAACCAAACCCCTGGCAAAAGGGCTGGAAGACCATTGGTACCCCATCCGAAACGCGTTGAGTCCCGCAATCCATTCGGTACCCAAGCGCAGTTGTTGTCCTACCCTTAGCATGTTTTGGGTTTCCCGGTTGAGTTCCACCGCCCAGTCCGGCAGTTCGCCCCAAAAATCCCCAACGCCGGGGCCACCGCCCCAGGGCTGATAAACCCCCATGTTGCGGTACCCTATCCAATCGTAATCCAAACTAAGCAAGCCCTTTTTGCCCCAAAAAACAGCCGCCGACAAGGTGGTTCGGTTGCTCCCCCGGTAATTCCAAACAAAGGGCAGCATGGTGTCCGGATTCGGTGAATAGGTCTTGATTTCCTCGGTGGGGTTGACCCAACGCGCCACCACCCCGGTTCGGTAATCTTCTTCGAGTTGAGAACGCTCCCGTCCACTGTAAGCCATGCCGATTCGGAGCCAGGGCAAGGGCTGGCCTTGAAGGCCCAAACGCCAAAAAATACCGCTGCCCGTTACATCGAGCTGTCTCTTGTAATCAAAGCTTTCGAAATCCGGGGTTTTGTTGAAGATATCTTCCTCGCGGTACAAGGAATTCCAACGATAACGAAGGGTGCGGATGCCCATGGTCAAACCCAGGTTCCATCGTTTTTGGTAAGCAGCGGACCAATGAAAACTGAGCTCGGATTGGCGACCGCGACGGAGCCTTTCTTCGCTTTGCTGAATCTGCGCATCTGGTAAAACGCTGCCTATCAAGGCATTGGGCGTCGTATCCACGGGCCCCAAGAGACCGGCATCGTAGGCCAGGCCCGATCCGTAATCGTTCCATTGACCGCTGCTGTTGACATCTTCGGCCCAATGATGCAGGAGGCTGCTGTTGGTATTGTATCCGGTGAATTCGATTCGTTCCGCAAAATTTCGGTTTTGACTAAAACCCATCCCAAGGACATGGTCCCAGTCCCCGGTTTCGCCTACCGGAAACATGAGCGAAAGGTCTTGGAGTGGAAGTCGAAATTGATTGCTCCACGATTCGTCGTTCAAGAAGGTATTTTGATAGAGGTCCGAACGGGCCCCCAGGGTTGCTGACCAGGTCAGTCTTCGGATACCGCCCAAAGCGGCCGGGTTCACCAAGACCGAACCGTAATCCCCTACCAAGGAGCCGTTCGCCCCTCCCATACCGGCTGAGCGCGCTGTCACCGCCCATTCGGGACGGCCGTACCGTAACAAATCATTAAGATCTTGGGACAAGAGGTGATGCGGGATGCTGAGCGCCAGCATCAGCACCGGGATGATGAACGAAAGGATCGCCTTCCGGCGGGTTGAAAGGCCTACCATTACCTGCGGGGTGAATGGGACCCGGAACGACCCGAAGAAGTAGGCGTGGAGCGCGAGGAGCCGGAGCCCGAACCGCTGGAAGAATTGGAGCGGGGCTCGGAACGGGGCGCCGTATACGAGCGGGGCTCGGAACGGGGTGCCGTGTAAGAGCGCGGCTCGGTGCGGGGCGCCGTGTACGAGCGGGGCTCGGTGCGGGGCGCCGTGTACGAGCGGGGCTCGGAACGGGGCGCCGTGTAGGAGCGCGGCTCGGTATAAACCTTGGACGGAGTGCTGAAGGTATGGCGGGTTCGGTTGCCGGACTCGACAGTCCCACCGTAACGAGTTTCGGATTGGTGGGGACGACGGGTTTCATCGGTCGCAGCGGCCGTGGTCCGGTTGGACCAAGACCCGGTCCGGTTGGGAGCACTTGTGACACCGGCAACGCGGGTCTCTCGAACCGGCCTGTTGTTCGATGCGGACTGACCCCAGGGGGTCCAACGATTGTTACGGGGCGTGGTGGTATGAACCCGGTTCAAGCGATCCCGACGAGGACCCGCCCAGGTGTTGGGACCGCGATGAACCCAGACATAGGGGTTTCCGCCCCAGCCGTTCCATCCGCCCCAGCCAACATGGTTCCAGCCTCCGTTACCCCAGCCACCGTATCCCCAGCCGCCGTATCCCCAACCGCTGTATCCCCAACCTCCCCATCCTGGCCCGTAATGCCAATTGTTCCATCCTCCCCAGCCCCAAGAAGGACCCCAGGGATCGTTCCATGGATTGTTCCAATACGAAAAATAATTCCAACGCGCACCCCAACTCCAACAGGGCGCATTCCAACCAATTCCTGGACCGATACCCCATCCCCATCCCCCGTAATTGGGCCGGTACAAGCCCGGTAAAAACGACGCATCCAAATTCCCGTCCTGATAACCCTGCCGGTAGGCCCGGCGATAATCCGAAACACTCATGCTTTCCACCGCATCCTCATCGCGCTGGCTCCGATCCGCCTCCCCTTCGTAACGTTCCTCCAAGGGGCGCAGTGCCCGATCCGATACCGAAACGGGCTCTCTGTCGCCCTCAAAACCACCCGAAACCTGGTAAGCGTCGGCATCGTAATGATCGGTACGCCCCGACACCCCGTTGATCCGACTGGAACAAGAAGCCATCCATAACAGGCCCAGGAACCAAAATTTCTTCGTGTTGTTCATGTTGGGTGGGTTTAGGTTTGACCGAAAAAGGAAGCGGGAAAGGCTGAATATTACAAAATTACCATTCTCTTTGCCGATATTTTAACTTACCGATTTTTTAACAATCAACGCTTAATATTCAACGCTTTATGGCCAAAGAAATTACCCCCCGCCACCAAGACTATGCGCAATGGTACCAGGACCTGGTCCTGCGTGCCGGTTTGGCCGATTATTCGGCGGTCCGAGGCTGCATGGTGATCAAGCCCTACGGCTTCGCCATTTGGGAAAGAATGCGGGATGCCCTGGACGCCATGTTCAAAGCAACTGGGCACCAAAACGCCTACTTTCCCCTCTTTATACCCAAATCATTCTTCAGCAAAGAGGCCGCCCACGTGGATGGATTTGCCAAAGAATGCGCCGTTGTAACGCATTACCGATTGCGCACAGGATCCGATGGGCAAATCGAGGTGGACCCCCAGGCCAAATTGGAAGAAGAGCTCATCGTTCGACCCACGTCGGAGACCATCATTTGGAATAGTTACCGGGACTGGATTCAGAGTTACCGGGACCTCCCCCTCTTGATCAACCAATGGGCCAACGTGGTCCGTTGGGAGATGCGGACCCGCCTCTTCTTGCGCACCACCGAATTTCTTTGGCAAGAAGGGCATACCGCTCACGCCACGGCCGATGAAGCCCTGGTCGAAACCCGGCAAATGCTAGATATCTACGCCCACTTTGCCGAAAAATGGATGGCGATGCCGGTCATCAAAGGGATCAAAACCGAACAAGAACGTTTTGCAGGAGCTGTTGAAACCTTTTGCATCGAAGCACTTATGCAAGACGGCAAAGCCCTGCAGGCCGGTACCTCCCATTTTTTGGGACAGAATTTTGCCAAAGCCTTTGACGTCCAATTCGCCAACGCCCAAGGCGAACGGGAATATGTTTGGGCGACCTCGTGGGGGGTCTCCACCCGACTGATGGGTGCCCTGATCATGGCGCATTCGGACGACGAAGGCTTGGTAC
>CAIOCC010000237.1 GCA_903856555.1 uncultured Bacteroidota bacterium | reverse complement strand
TCCGTTGACTTTGTCCCAACGTTCACAGACCTTGGAACTTCCTTCTTTGATGAACATTGGCGGATCGTACGACTTTTATTTTGATGCCGAGAAGGTGAATCGCTTAACGGTCGCTGCCAACTTTACCTCCAACTCCTTTACCAACGACCAATACGGGGTGGGTGCGGAGTATGCCTTCGGAAAAATTGCTGCGATCCGTGCGGGTTACCAATACGAGGATGCGGGTTCCGATCCTGAATTTACCCAAAATGTGCACACAGGTTTGAGTTTTGGTCTCAGCATTGATGCGCCTTTCAACAGCTCCAATTTTGGATTTGACTACGCCTTCAGGGGAACCAGTCCTTTTGGCGGAACGCACTTGTTTGGTGTGCGTTACGGTCTTTAATTTTTGATTTATTTTTGAATAACGCCCCGTTCAGGGGCGTTCTTTATTTTTATGCTATGAGCACCCCCGTATCTTTTTTTACCCGCGATGGCCTTGAGAAGCTCAAGGTCGAATTGCATCAGCTCAAAACCAAAGGCCGTGCTGATATGGCCAGGCAGATTCAGGAAGCCCGGGACAAGGGGGACCTTTCGGAAAACGCAGAGTACGATGCAGCTAAGGATGCTCAGGGCATGTTGGAAATGCAAATTGCACGACTGGAACAGACGCTTGCCACGGCACGTGTGATGGATGAATCCCAAATTGATACGGGGAAGGTGCAGCCTCTGACAACCGTTCGTCTCCGCAATTTGGCCAATCAGGCCGAAATGAAATACACCTTGGTTTCGGAAAAGGAAGCTGATTTCAAGGCGGGGAAAATCAGCGTAGGTTCACCTATCGGACAGGGATTGTTAGGAAAAAAGGTAGGTGAAGTTGCTGAGGTCCAGGTGCCTTCGGGGTTAATGCGTCTGGAGGTTTTGGAAATCACTCTTTAAATTCAGAGAAGGTGGAAGGTCTCTTCATGAAAATCATTCGGAGGGAGATCCCTGCGCATGTTATTGCAGAGAACGAGCATGCCTTGGCCTTTCTTGATCTTTTCCCTTTGGCATTTGGCCATGTTTTGGTGATTCCCAAAATCGAAGTCAATGCGATTTACGAAGTTCCTGAACCGTATTATTCAGCGGTTTGGGCTTTGGTTCGTCAACTGGCTCCGGCTATACAGTCGGCCTTTCCTTGTCGCAAAGTGGGTATGGCGGTCATCGGGCTGGAGGTACCGCATGCTCATGTTCATTTGGTGCCCATGAACGAAGTCGGGGAGCTTTCCTTTGCTCGCCCCAAGTTGCGCCCTCTTCCGGAGGAATTGCAGGAACATGCTGCGCGTATCCGGGGGTTTTTGACCGCTGATACGATCGTTTAAAGGGAATCGAATCGTTTAAAGTTGGCGGTCCGGGTTACTGCGCAAAAATTGTTCCCACGCTTGCTTCTTTTTGGAGCCAGACGCGCCTTTTGTTTTGGTTGTTCGAGTGGATGTTGAATTCACCGCTGTTGTTGTCGGGTCGTTCATTCGTAGGAAATGGCAATAGGCGGCTCCAAGGGCATCCGTTGCGTCGTTTTTGAAGTGATCGGTGGGTGTTTGAAGGAGGGTTGACAGCATGGCGGCTACCTGCTGCTTGGAAGCATTGCCGTTGCCGGTGACAGCTTGTTTGATTTTTTTGGGGAGGTATTCAAAAACGGGGATATCTCGTTCCAAGGCCGCAGCAATGGCTGCTCCTTGGGCCCGGCCCAGTTTGATCAGAGATTGGACATTTTGCGCGAAAAACGGGGCCTCGATGGCCAATTCATCGGGTTGATGCAATTGGATGAGGGCCAGGGTTTGTTTGAAAATGAGGCTTAGCCTTAACAGATGGGAATCGGTGGAGCGAAATCGCCAATGCCCTGCATCCAATAGGGATACCCGGTTTCCTTGGATGCGCAGGATTCCATAGCCCATCAGCAAAGTACCTGGATCAATCCCTAGGATTACTTTGTCGGTGGGGCGGGCTGTTGGTGCTTGGGGCATTTACTTTGTGGTGAATGACCAAAAATACTGCTCCAAGTCAGGGGATGGCTTTGTGGCCTGAGGGCTTGGTTCGTTTGACCCAAAGCCGGTGGTGGTCTACAGGGCTGGGGTTGGTTCCATGGTTGGGGCTGGCTGCTTTGTTGGGGCAATTTTGGTCAAAGTCCGGAACATGGACCTTGGTGGACGCGCCGGCGGTGGTGAAGGTGATCGGGTCATCCATGTGGTGGTTGGCCAATGGTTGGCGTCTTTTGGTGGCGGTTATCGTACTTCCACTGCTGGGGTTGGTGGTGGATGCGATCAAATGGAGTCTAATCATGGAGGATGATGAGGACCCTCATCGGTCTTGGTGGAACAGGGTTCAGAAAAACATTCCAATTCTATGTTACGGCATTTTGGGTTCGTTATGGTTTCCCGCTAGGTTAACGGAGTTTGCCGGCCGATGCCGTTTTTATCCAAAGGATCAACATCCGAGGGTCATGGTTTCCACCTGGTTATCCTCTTCTACCCAATGGGTTTGGGTCTTGTTTGTGCCGGCGGGGGCTTGGTGGTTGGTGGACCCTTCTTCCAAGGCTCTATGGGCCATGCAATGGTCGTGTGCGCCTCTGGACTCGGCTTGGCTTTCGGTGGCTCTTGGAGTACTGGCATGGATGGCAGGATGGGCATGGCTCGCCATGTTTAGGAAAATGCAGGCCTACACGCAGACGTATCATCTTCCGTTGGCATTGCAGGCCTGGTCCTTCCTTCGTCATCTGTTGTTATTGGGTCAATGGGCTTTTTGGCTGGCTCTCCTAGGATTAAAAATGGACGGGGCTTCGGTTTATTTTTTGGCAGCCATGGTTTTGGCAGTGAATTGGTTTGCTCCCTTGGGAGTCTTGGGTGAATTGGGTTTGCGGGGCCTCTCCGCTTTCCTTGTTTTTGGACCCCTGCTTCCTGTACCGACCCATGCGATGTTGGTGCCTTGGCTGATTTGGTTCACCAATGTTGGATTTCCAGCACTCGTTGGGGGTGCGTGGTGGTTGTTGAGGGGTCGAAGGAAATGGAGGGCGCTATGATTTGGTTTTTGGGGTTGGTTTTTGGGGTGTTTTTGCTTTTTTACAGAAGCATGCTGGTCTTCTTTGCGAAGGGTTGGCAAATGGCAGTCGATGCAGAGGGCTATGGACCGGGGCTGGACCTCAACGAGAGCCTTGCTTGGGGTTCGATCCATCAAGCCGAAGAGGCCCAGCCCTGGGTGACTGTCTTGGTGGCCGCCCGAAACGAAACCCAGCGCATGGGTCCTCTGTTACGCGCCTTGACAGAGCAGCAGACTGATTTTGTCTGGGAATTGTTATGGATTGACGATCAATCCACCGATGAATCA
This sequence comes from uncultured Bacteroidota bacterium, assembly GCA_903856555.1. GTDB lineage: Bacteria > Bacteroidota > Bacteroidia > UBA7662 > UBA7662 > SYHX01. The sequence goes on along the minus strand of CAIOCC010000237.1, from coordinate 17,602 downwards.
GCGGAACAGGCAAGAAATTTTTTGGAGCAGTTTTCAAAAGTCCCCTTTCGTGTTTTGGAACGGGACGGGACCGACGGCTATCCTTCTCACAAAAAGGGTGCCATCGCCTACGGGGTTCAACAAGCCAGGGGTCGTTGGGTTTTGGTAACGGATGCAGATTGTGTTCCGGGACCGCAGTGGATCCGCGCGATGATTGCCAAAGCCAAGAGCCGGAAGGGCTTGGTTTTTGTGGCAGGCCCGGTTCGGTTAACGCCATCTAACACGCTGTGGGAAAGGAGCCAGGCGCTGGAATTCATGAGTTTGAATGCCATTGCGGCATCGACCCTGTCCCAGGGTCGTCCGGTGATTTCCAACGGAGGTAACATGGCTTTTGATCGCAGGGCTTTTTTGGAAACCGCTCCCTACGATAGCAATTGGAAACATCCAGGGGGCGATGATGATTTGTTAATGCATCAATTCAGTCGTTTGAAGGGCCCTTCAGCGCTTACGTTTTGTTTGGATAGGCAGGCCATGGTGGATACACCGCCTTTAGGTTCTTTTCGGGATTTTTTGGCTCAGCGTATTCGTTGGATTTCCAAACAAGGGGCCTACCCGGATCCGGTCGTTGCGCTCATCCTCAAAGGCGTGTGGTTCATGCATGCCCTCCTCTTGGGAACGCTCGTTGCTGGCGTGCTGCAAGGCCAATACGGATTGCTTGCGATGGCTTTGGGGACCTGGGGCCTCAAGGCATGGATGGATGGTCATTATACGCGCACAGTTGCCGGCTTTTACGAGCGATCCGCCCACTGGGGTCTTTTGCTTTGGACGCAGCTATGGTATTTGCCCTATACCTTGGGGGCCGGTCTGGCGGGTTACCGAGGCAAATTCACATGGAAGGGTCGGAACTACGGCTAAATTTGTTGCACGATGAAGGAAGGTAACCAACATTCCAGGTCCGTGCGGATCGTCTTGGCGACAAGCGGTGGGTATTTGGTTCTGCTTTTGTTGCTTTCGGTTTTTGGGGTCTATGCGTTGCCGGACCCTACCCCCTATGCCAATACCCAAAATCCAGATCAAGCGGTGCAGCCGCTGATGCATCAGGGCGCGATTCGGCATTGGTTGGGGACCGATACCCTGGGCAGGGATTTGCTAAGCCGCTTGGTTTGGGGAATCCGGGTTTCGCTGGGGACCGGATTGGCGGCCATGGTGTTGGCCCTTGTTTTTGGTACCACGGTAGGCATGGTGGCTGGTTTTTATCGCTCCTGGGTTGATCGTGTTTTGTCTTGGTTGATGCAGGTGATTTGGTCCCTGCCTTCGGTGATGCTGGTCTTGGCTTTTTCGTTGGCATTGGGCAGAGGATGGTGGCAGGTTTTTGTGGCCATTGGATTAACCATGTGGGTGGATGTGGCCCGAATTGTTCGGGGTCAAGTTTTGGCCCTGCGCGAAAGAGAATTTGTTATGGCCGCCCGCATGATGGGATTTTCGGATTGGCACCTCATGACCGTTCAGCTTTTGCCCAACCTGTTCAAACCCTTGTTGGTCATGGCCGCTTCGGTGTTTGGCTCGGCTATTTTGCTTGAGTCAGGTCTTGGATTTTTGGGGCTGGGGGTCCAGCCGCCGGTTCCTTCGCTGGGAACCATGTTACGGGAGCATTATCCGTACCTCTTGTTGGGCGCGCCTCACCTCGTTTGGGCTCCGGCCGGACTCATTTTTACGATGGTCCTGGGATTCAATGTGTTGGGTTCAGCGCTTTCTTCTTACTTGGATACCAAGCGTTAAGCTTGTTGCTTGGCGGGGGTGGTTTTGAGGTCCAAGGCCACCAAGACGGCCAACATGGACCAAAATAACAGGGAGGTTTTGTCCATATCCAGGTAATTGTTAAGCAAACCGTGGGTATAGTAGGTGACCAGTCCCAGGACTGCCGCCAAGGACAGGGCCCGCTCGCGTTGGTGTTCCGGATTTTTTAAACGCCGCCATAGGACCATGCCCCTTTGGAGGGAGGCCAAAACCAGACTCGCAAAAAGAAGGAAGCCGGGAACGCCCGTTTCGACCAGGGGTCCAAAATATTCAGAGTGAATTCCTCCTACATCCGCGTTGTTGGTGCTGATGATGGTTTTTTGGTAGGGGTTTTGGTAGGGAGCGTATTGCAACATGTAGGTACCCGGTCCCCAACCCAGCCAGGGTCGTTCTTGGAACATCCGCAGACCCGCCGCCCAGCGGTTAAGCCGTTCCAAATTGGAGGCATCGCTGCGAACATTGGAGATGGATTGAAGGTGCTTGTCGAGGCGATCTTGGGAATCGGTTTTGTTACGCATCAAAAACATCAGGAGGGGCCCGCTGTTGATGGCCACCAAAACCGTCACCAGAACGATCACGGTCATAAACCAACGAAACCGTAGGCCCGATACCAAGACCAGCCAAAAACCCAAGGCAGCGGCCAAACTCACCCAAGCAGCCCGCGTATAGCTCATGATGACGGCGATGGTCAGGAGGACCAGGAGCGCCAAAAACAAGGGCCGAAGGCGGGCCGTGCTCCCAAGGACTTCGGGTTTAATCAAGTAAAGGACCACCAGCGGGATAAGAAATGCCAACATCGCCCCGTAAATGCCATGGTTGATAACAAATGGTTCGGAGGCCCAATAGCTGGCCTCTTTGGTAAAGCCATCATTGGCGTGCTGATAGAGGCTCCAAGCCGCGACAAAAGCCAGCGGAATAAGGTATAACCACCAGAATCGAAGAATGTTACGATTTTTTTGGAAGAGGAGGACTGCGCCAAAATAACAGGGCAAAACTTTCCAGGTATTGGATAGTACAAATTTGAGGGAAACCCAGGGACTTGACGAGGCTGGAATCGTGTACACCATCCAAAGGGTCCATAACACCAGGATGAGGGTGATGGGATGGGTCAGCAAGGCCTTGGAAGGAGGTTGGATCCAAAGCCATCGGCCGACCAGAACAGCACTGATGACCAACATCATCGGGTCGGTGGGAATTTGAACAGCAAAACCCAACGACGGATCATCGATAAGTACACTAAGGGGCGTAAGAGCAGCCAGAACGAGAAGAGCCGCATCCAAACGAAGGATGCACAAGGCCAAGAAAGCCAACCCAAAAGGGAGAGCCAGAACCCACCATTGCTCCAAGGCAAGTCCTCCGCCCAAAACCAGCGCCCAGGCCCCGGCCAGCAGTCCAACGGCCCAGCGCTGCATTAATTTTTCAGTTCCTGTAATTGATGCCGAAAAGTCGCGTAAAGGGCGGCCAGGAGCAGGGAGCCGGTCCCAGCCAGGACCACAATGAGCCAACGCACCGGGTAGGCCTTCTTTTCGGATGGCCGGGCAGAATTCACCAGAAATTTGACAGGAAGTACCTCTTCCAAGTCAACCCGGGAGCGATCGTAGCGCATTCGGACCTTGACCAATTCTTCGTTCTCTTTTTCGAGTTGTTCCTTGACCGAATTGTAAGCGCCCCCGTAGAGTTCAAGTATTTTGAGTTGGCGACCTATATCGATTAAAGAGGCTTCGCTGCCTCGCTGCCTCGCCAGGTTATTGATAATGCCAGTATCGGATTCGCTGACCTTGAGCTTGCGCAGGGTTTCTACTTTGCCCTGGGCCTCGGCTCGGGTCGACAAGGATTGAACCTGAACTTCGGTGAGGTGGTCTGCCTGAAGTTCGTAATCAAAAATGCCTTGCGAACGAAAAAAATTAAGGGAATCGTTGAGCTTTTCGATCCAAGCTTTCTTGGCAAGGTATTGATTTTCAACGATTTTAAAAGACTTTTGGGCTTGCTCGTTTTGAATTTTGTTTTTGGTTTGGTCCAAAAGAGAGGCGATTGTATTGGCGATTTCGGCCGCAATCTTAGGATCCCGGTCCCTGACGGTGATTTCCACCGACATGTATTCCGTTCGTTTAAATTGAATGAGTTTTTCGTATTCTTTTTGCAATAAAGTGTTACGAAATTTGGCATTGGAAGGAATTTCGTAATGGTTCATCAAGTCAAATCGCCTAACAATGCTATCGCGAATATCATCCGAATACAAAATTTGAATCAGTTGATCGCTTTGCTCCTCGGCCCCGAATTCGAGAACGTCGGTTTTGTCGGAAGGGTTGTCCGAGAGAAGGGCCTTGGAAATCGAATTCACCGTTGCGGGGTAAAAAACGACTTTGGATTCATAGAGGGGGGTGACAAACCAGGAGGACGAAAAAAGGACACCCAACAAGGCTCCACTCAGGCCGCCTAGGCCCAGCAAAAGGCGGTGGGTCCAGAGGAACCGAAAAATTCCCGAGGAATCGTATTCGTTTTGGTTGTTTGGCATGGTTTGGGGGGTCTCAACGCTTGATGAATCGTAAAAATACAGCGTAGGGACCACCCATCGCCGTGGTCAGCGTTCCAAGAAGGGTTGTTTATGCTCAGATTTGCAGGGATGTTGCGAAACGAGCGCTTGTACTTTGGGGTCTCGGCCCTTTGCGGTCTGTTTTGGCCCTTGTTGGGTACCCTGCTTCATCCCTTCGGACGCCGCCTTAAGAGGGCCGACGAAAACAGGAGCGATGGGGGCTTGCGTTTTTTGGTCATCCGACTGGATGAGATCGGGGATATGGTCACCACCCTCCCCATGATCAAGGCTCTTGCGAACGATAATCCAGGTGCCAAAATCGATCTATGGTGCCAGCGAACGGTCGGCGAATGGATGGAGGGTCAAGATGGGCTTCATAGAGTATGGAGGGAACAAGCACCTCCGACCGAAATGGCTTACGATGTGGTGATCGAGGGGAGGGGAAGCTGGCGAACCCTCCTTTATGCTTTGAAGAGCGGGGTGAGAGCGCGCAGGGATCGGGGCACCATTCGTTTGCTGCGTCGCTTGGTAGGCAAGCCTCAGCTCCATGAATGGGATATCAACCTGGTACTGGCGGGTCCTTGGCTGAAGGCGGGTCCGGAGGAAAGCCTGCGATGGTTGGGCTTGGATCAGCCCGGCCAACGGCTGTTGAGGACCGTCCCGGCTGCCCGTACGGAGGCCGAGCTCTTTTTGAATCGGCACGATTTGACGCATTACGCGATTCTCCATACCGGGGCCCGAAAATTGTTACGAAGATGGTCTCTTCATCGATGGGCCGAACTGGCAGGCCGATTGCATTCCGAAATGAATTTGGACATTGTTTTTGTTGGAACACCGGATGAGCAAGGCGATGTGGAGCGCATCCGCGCGATGCTGGATTTTGAAACCCATACTTGGATGGAGGGCCGCCCTGTATCGAGGTTAATTTCTTTGTTAGCAGGGGCGCATCTAATGGTAGGAAACGAAAGCGGCCCCATGCACTTAGCGGTCGCCGCCGGTTGTCCAACGGTGGGGCTTTTTGGGCCAGGGGAGCCCGAAATATTTTCTCCCAAAGTGCCTTTTTTCAGGGCATTGCACAAAAAATTACCCTGCAACCCCTGCGGACAAGTCCGCTGTGTTCTTCCGGACAACCCCTGCATGAATCGGATTCCAGTGGAGGAAGTCATGAAGGCGGTTTTGGAATTGAGGCCCCCTTCCTTGGCAAACCTTCCTGCTTCCGATCGTATTTGATTTATCTAGGCTGCGTATCTTCGCCGTACTAGGTTTGCCTTTCACCTTAACTCGTAACACGATGAATCATTTCTTCCGCTCCTCCGCCTTGTATTTTATCCTTGCAGTTGTCTTTGGATGTACCATGACCAAGGTCCGTGCCCAGGATGCAGCCCTGGGGGTGTTATCCGGAGGCCGTGAAGATGCCAATCGTTTGGTGGGCGCCTATGTGGGTCCTTTGGGTCGGGGTTTTTCGCAGGCTTTGGGTCAAAACTGGTTCAATACAGCCAATTCCCTTAAACTCCTACGCTTCAATGTCCAGGCCGGGGCTACCATGTTGACCCTGCCCGAAACAGACCGGACTTTTGATGCCAATGCCTTGGGATTGCAGAACATACGCCCTTTGGGAGGGCAGGCCGATCGGGTTCCCACCATTGCCGGCGAACGAAATGCCGCATCGCCATCCTGGGTTGTGTTTGGGACATTGGCAGATTCCACCGCTCCGGGTGGCCTGCGATCCGTCGCATTGGATACGTTGCCGGATCTGCTCAAAGGTTTGGGAATGCGTAATGTGTTTGCGCCTTATATCCAAGCCAATATAGGCCTGATCAAAAATACCGAGCTCAATATTCGGTATGCGCCGGTTTTGGATCTATCGACCGTGGGGGGGAATTTGGTGCCTGATAATTTGTTACGAGGGGAGATTCGTTTTTGGGGGGTCGGCATCAAACACGAGCTATTGCAATGGATCCCGGTCCTCAAGCGCTTTCCCCTGAGTATGAGTGTTTATGCCAATCATTCCCGGATGAGTTACGCCCTGGACACCCGCGTTGATGGACCAAGCGCCTCGGATTACCCCCGCACCCTTCCGGGGAATGTGGTTTTGGCGGATTATCGGATCAATGGTTCCGAGGATTTTTCAAAGCAACGGCTGTTTATGGAAGGGAGGGCAACGGGCCTCGGCCTCATTCTCTCCAAAAAAATTCTTATGGTCACCGGTTTTGCGAGCCTGGGCATGCAGGAATCTACTTTTCGTTTGGTGGCCGAAGGAAATTACCCGATACGCAGCGGTTTGACCCCGGACCCAAACAATCCTTTGCGGTTCACCGAGGAATGGACCTCGCTGGACAAGCCCTTGGACATCGAAACCAAAAGCAACCGCACCTTGCGTATGGGGGTTGGCGTAAGGGCCAAAATCTTGATGATTGCCGTGCATGCCGAGGCATTCACCTTGGGTGAATACAAAGGGTATTGCGGCGGTTTGTCGGTTGGATTTTAGGGCTTTTGGTTATCCCACCAAACGCGGGCCTGTCGGCCTCTTAATTTTTCCCATAACAAATCCCAGGCCCCTAGGGCCAAGGCCAGATTCATGTGCAAGAAATGCAAAGGAGCCCCCAGGCGTTGGGCCCAAACGGCGGGAGTTCGTCGATTGCGCTGAATCAAAATCAAGAGGGCGGTGAATTCAATTCCGCCCAGTAATACCAAGGCCAGGCCCCATGCGCTGCCACTCAAGGCCCATCCCCAGGACAAAACGGTGACCAGCAGGAGCCAAGGACTCAGCCAACGAATGACTTTGTGAGAAATCCATGCGTAGGCCAGGCGGCGGTTCAGGGCCAGGGTGCGGAAGGCCCATAAGTTTTGAAGATTGCCTTTGCCCAATCGGCGTTTGCGGCGGAACTGTACAGCGGCATCGCCTTCAATGGGCATACGGGCCACGGCGTTGGAGGCAAAAACCACTCGCCGTCCTTTGCGCAAGATGGCCGCGAACCAATAAAAATCATCGACAATAAAGCCTTCGGGGACTTTTACGAAATCCGAACAGCGCAAAGCCATGAGGGCCCCGTAGCCCCCCATGACACAACCGCGTTGGGATTCGCCTTGTTTGGTAATCATTTCCCGTTCCAGGTATTGGATTTCGGGTGCAGAGACCTTGGTGGCCTGGGTTTGATCTGGTTGGATAGCCAAAATGCGAGCCTGCACCCCACCGACGTTTGTTTCCCCAAATGGAAGCACCAATTCTGCCAAGGTTTTTTCTTCCAAAAGCGTATCGGCATCCGTGAGAACCAGGATGGAGTCCTCGGGGTTTTCGAGGCAGACCTCCTCGTAGAGGGCTTGAATGATGCGGGGCTTCCCGGTTCGTGTTTCAAAGCGGCGATGCCTCAAACCCGGGTAGACGGTCGTTAGTTCTTCCAGGATGGGATCGGTTTGGTCGGTACAGGCATCGGTTCCGACATAGAATTTAATCTTGGCCTTGGGGTAGGAGGAGCGAAAGACCGAAAGGACTTTGGGGCGGATATGCTTTTCTTCGTTGCGGGCCGCCATCAGGATGACGACCTCCGGAAACGACTCCAGCGGTTCAAAGTCTTCTTGATGACGGGCCGCCCGGCGCATATGCCAAGGGTAGAGGATGTAGCTGTGAAAGAGCGCAGCGGATGATAGCAAACCTGTTACAAACGACCACATGGATTCAAGCCGAAGTTAAAGGTTGAAGCAAGTCCGAAAGGCTCTTCAATTGAAGATCCGGTTGAAGGTGTTCCTTCAGAGTTTGAAGGGCGTTTTGCCGCATTTGGTCCAAAAGCTCGGGCTCTGCGTAGAGCCTTTGAAGGCCTTCAAGAAATTCGGCAGGATTTTCGGCGGGCCAATAGTCCAAACGAGGCCGCAGCCCCAGCCCCTGAACCCCCAGAGTAGTCGAAAGGAGGGGAATGCCCAACCAAATGGCCTCCAGGGCTTTGATTTTAAGACCGCTTCCCATGCGCAATGGCATCACCAGAAGGTCGCATTGCGCCATAAAGGCGGAGGCGTCCTCTACTTCGCCGTGAACCACGACCCCAGGAAAATCCGCTCCCAATCCGGACGGTATCTTGCGGCCGGCGAGATGAAAGGTTGGCGATGGATGAATCGTGCGGAATTGAGGAAGCCAATCCTCCAAAAACCATTGAACGGCATCCAAGTTGGGTAACCAATCCAAGGTGCCGATGAATCCCAAGCGGAGCCCGGAATGTTCCGGCCCCCTTAGGACTTGAATGTTGTTATGAAAGGCCGCAAGGTTTTTTGGGGTGAATGGATTTGGTGGCCAGTAGCCCAAGGTAATCACGGGCTTGGGGGAAGATTGCATTTTGGATAATGTTACGGAGTCTTCGGCGCTGATTGCCAAGACGGCGTCGGATTCGTTCAATACTTTTTTTTCGAAAGCTAACACTTTGCGATATTCCAAGCCCATCCACCAAAACAAGGGATGCCAGCGGGGATAGGAACGGGCTTTTTGGCGCAAGATTTCACTTTCAACATTGTGGGCTCTGTAGAATACCCGGACCGGGTATTGGCGCAACAAAGGCAAGTAGAGCGCGGCCGCAAGCCCCTCCACGAGGACCACATCCGGTCGCTCTTCATCCAGGGTTTGGCGTAGTTTTTTGGAAACTTCGTCTTGTTCAAAACGACTGAGGTGGTAGGGTTTGCGTTGAAACAACGAAAGCAGGGCTCCGAACACCGAGATATCGCTGCGCAGGTCCACGGTTTGCATCCTTCGCCCTTGGGCCAAGTCCGATGGAAGTTCCGAGGCTTCGACCCGGTTTCGGGTTGGATTCATGCAAAACCAGCGAACCTTGTGCCCTAATTGCTCCAGGCAGGTGGCCATATGGTGGACGGCTTTGACACCGCCATCCCGCAGGGGATAGGGGATTCGGTTGTAAACCTGAAGGACCTTCAGGGAAGTGGAGGCTGCATCCATGACCGGTTGTTCAGCTAATCCAACGAAAAGTTCGGTCTCGGTTGGCTCGGTAAACCAAAACCAGGGCTACCGGCAATAGGAACAGACTAGAAATCCACATGGACCATTCCGGAGCCAGGCTCCCTTCCCGGGCCAATTTCTCGCTGGTCATGGTCAGGATATGGTAAACCAAAAACCCTGCAATGGCCACCACCGTTGGCATGCCCAGACCTCCTTTGCGAATGATGGCTCCCAGCGGGGCTCCCAACAAAAACAAAAGAATGCAGGCAAAAGACAAAGAAAATTTTCGATGCAATTCGATAACATAACGTGCAGTTAGTTCTTTGCGGCTCTGCATTTCCCGATTTTTCATATCGGTGTAGGATCGCACCGTTTGGATTTGGCGAAGGGCCTCCTGCGATAGTTCGGGGTCGTTCCAAGTCGAAGGCGGAATCCCTTCGGTCAACGCTGAATCAAAGACAGGATCGGATTGGGGTCGGCCAAAGTGATACTGCCCCAGTATCAAAGCATTGAGGGCCGAATCACGGCTGGCATTGTCGCGACGCAGGGAATCAATGGCCAATCGTAACTGCCTGGAATTGAGCATGGAATAATAATCTTTGAAGAGACTTTCGTCGCTGCGCCGCAGTTTGAGTTGGCTGAGGTCCAAATGAATCTCTTGCTTTTTGAAACGAATCCTGGATTCACCATCGCTTAGGTTGGCTTTGCCCGATGGGGTACGGTCCGCATAGGTGAAGCCGTTGCGGAGTTCGATGGTCAAAAAACGCTGGTCCGGGCTGTGAATCAACCGGCCTTGTTTGGCGTAGGTGACCTGGGGGTAGGATCCCGAAATCGTCCGGTCGTAGATCCAAATACCAAGAAGGGTCTGCGGGTCCTTGCCTTTGCGTCGGACCATCAGGGAATAGCCTTCGATGTCCTGGTAAAAAACGCCGGGCTTGATGGCGAGGGATGGCTTTTTTTGTTGAACATCGTACAGAAGCGAACCAAATTTGAGCCGAGAGGAGGGGAGCAAGGTATCCGAGAAATAAAAGGCCAGCATCGAAATCCCTACAACCACGAACAGCAGTGGACGCAAAAAACGCATGAACGAAATCCCCGATGCTTTGATGGCCGTCAATTCCCCGTTCTCCGCCAAGTTACCCAGCGTCATAATGGAAGCCAAAAGAAGAGCTAGGGGGAGTGCCATCGGCACAAAACTGGCCGAGGCGTAAAAGATGAGCTCGGCGATGATCCACCATTCCAAGCCTTTGCCTACCAGGTCATCGATGTAAAGCCACAAGAATTGCATCACCAGGATGAACTGCACAATCAAAAAAGTCGCTACCAAGGGCAGGGCAAAGGCCCTGATGAGCATGCTAGATAAACGATTCATGGGGAGGTTCATCGCGCCGTAGCGCTCTTTGCCCAAAAATCGTCCTAAAACCACCGGAATCAAAACGAAGCGTGTCCTGATATGTTAATTGGTCATGGGATTTTATCAGCTTTACGAAAAACAATGGTTGCCGGCCTCCCCGGAAACCCTCTGGGACTTTGTGGCCACGCCCCGCAATTTGGCCCGCATCACCCCACCCCGCATGGGTTTTCAAATTCAAACCCCTGATTTGCCCCCGGTGATGCATTCCGGGATGATGATTGCCTACCGCGTTCGTCCCCTTCCGGGGTGGACCACCACCTGGGTCACCCGTATTTCGGAGGTTATTCCCGGGGAATATTTTGTGGATGAGCAGGTTTTGGGACCTTACCGCTTCTGGCACCATGAGCATCGACTCACCCCAGGGGACGGCGGCACCTGGATGGAAGACCGGGTTTCTTATATCCCGCCCATGGGCATCTTGGGGGATTTGGCCCAGCATCTCTTGATTCGAGGTCAGCTCCAAGAAATTTTTGAATACCGCACCAAGGCCATGGAGGCCCTGTTTCCCGCCAAGTAATTGGATGGCAACCGCTCACCGAAAGCCCTTTCTGCCCACCAAAATCTGTCCAACCTGCGGCCGCAGCTTCACTTGGCGCCGCAAATGGATCTTGAATTGGGAGCAGGTGCGATACTGCAGCAAGAAATGCAGTTCCAAGGCTCCTTGATGTATATTTGCCCCCCATCAACCGCCCAAAGCGGTACACTTGTTCTTTAAGGCGGGGTAGCTCAGATGGTTAGAGCGTAGGATTCATAACCCTAAGGTCGGCAGTTCGATTCTGCTCCCCGCTACGATTTTTAGAAATCCCGACTTCCGTTGGGCTGGAACGTGTAGCGGAAGGTGTAGTGGCGTTGCAGTTTGTATTTGACCGAATCGGGTTCGGTGACCGCTGGGGTTACGCCTCCTTTGTAATAATTGAGAATTTCGACTTTGGCAAATTTGCCGGAAGAGGTGCGGATGACGAGGATTTTGCCGGGGATCGGACGCACCAGCTGTTCGGCCTGCGAGTAGGTGTACCAAGCACGGCCACTTCCAACCGGAATGGCGTAGTTGGGCGCGGCATCTACTCGGAATGTCGAATCGGCAGGGGTGGATTTGAGGTCGGCGAAGAGACCGGTCCATACGAAAGCCCCACCCTGGCCAGGCCCGCTGCTGCCCGAATTGGTGATAATGGTGGTACCGCGGAAGCCCAAATCCCAACGATTACTCGCTGAGTCGGTGGAGGGAATAATGGAGTTGGTCTCCAAGCTGTAGAAGGTGAATTTGCCAGCGCCGTAAGGAATCCCGCCGGCCGGGGGTACCCCGGGGGTAATCCCAATGATGGTATCGGCGATGAGGTTCTGAACCGTCACGGCCTGCAGTCCCACCGGAGGGATGGGGTTGTTGTCATCGCAGGCGATGGTGAATGCCGCAAAGCCAAGGAAAAGGGCGATGGCTTTGAAGGAAAGAGGTCGTGGGACGAAAGCTTTCATGGTTGGAGTTTTGGGTCGATTTTGGGACGATGATGAAGGGAATTATTAGGGCGTAGGCCGCCATTCCAATTGGATAAACAACGACCGGGGATTAAGGTTTGGTACAAAAAACGCATCGCGATAATTAAATAGATTATCAATCCCGGCCTGCAATTGGAGCACCACCCCGGTCTTGTTCCAGGTGATCGGCCCGCCACCCACCAGTCGGTGCACCGCAAAGCCGGCGGCCCGCAAATCCTGACGATTGTACAGGCCATTACCGTCGGTGTCGGCCGTCAACCAAGAGGAACGGTAGGTGGTCTGCCAACGCAGATAAAAATCCTTTGCTAGAATTTTGGTCAGGCCAATCTGCACCTGTTGGTTGGAGCGGAAAGGCAATCCCCGGTAATCGGAGGCCCGCATCAGTCGGCTAAATCCGTCCTCGCCTCGGGTGTACACTTCTTTGTTACGGATACGAGTCCAATCCTCCGGTCGGCCCGTCCATAACATTTGCCAACCCAAGTTGGCGGACCAACGTGGATGCTCCAAGCTTAGTTTGTTTTCGATACCGGTGGTGTAGGCGCGGTTGATATTGAGGTACGAAAAAATCTGGGATCCATCTGTTTGGATAGCGACCGGTCGACTATCAATCATGTTTTCGAGCAGGTGTCCGAACCAATGGCTTTCCCAGCGCCAATCCAGGATCCCCCGCCGGCCGTAACGGGTGCGCCCCCATTGAATCGAAGTTGAATACTCCGGCCTCAATTCCTGAAGCAAGGCAAATTCATTGGTGCGGGATGCTATGAGCCCGGCCGAATCCAAAGCGGCAATGACTTGTTGGGCATTCAAACTCCCCAGAACCCGGTAATTCCCGGCGGCTGGGTTGATAAAATTGAGGTACAATTGCCTGAAATCAGGGGTTTTGAAACCGCGTGCGATGGAAATTTTCCAATTGACCAAGGGGTTTTGCCACCATTGCATGGCGATTTTGGGGCTCCACGCCGAACCAAAGAGTTGGTATCGGTCAAAGCGAACCGCTGCAAGCATCGAAGCCCTTTCGTTGAACTTATGATCCCATTGTTGGAACACATACCAAACGGGGTTGGTTCTTTCTTGCATATCCCCCCCGTACCGCTCGCTACGAACGGCATCTCGGACCGTTCCCATTCCATAGACCCATTCGGATTGAGGCGAAGAAGTCCAAATCCCCTGCCATTCGGCTTTGAGGTAACGCTGTTCGAAGCCATCGCTGTAAAGTAGGCCGTCTGCGTTTTCGAGGCTTTGTTTTTTGTCAAATTGACTACCGTACAAGCGCAGCCGCCCTTTGTAGTTTTTGAGATGACGAGAGGGCTGGTGTACCCAATCCAAACGGAGGTTGTGTTCACCGTTTTGTTCATTGCCCAACGATTCCACGCGTTGGCCATTGGTCACCGCTGACAAGAGACTTTCGCTTCGATCATGGTTGCTTCGCCATTGCATGAGCAGGTGGTGGTCCTGATGTGGCGACCAGCGAAATTTTTGTTGTTGCGAAAAGCGCCGGAGGGGGCTGAGCAACGGGGATTGGGTGAAAGGCCGCAGGCTGTATTGATCGGTTTGGAAATAATTGACCCCCCCGTCCCAAAAAGCGGGTTGGCGCTTGCTCAGGCGCTGTTGGGCCTGGATGCCCAGGTCCAGGGAGTTGAGGGTGCCAATTCGAAGGGAGGCCGATCCTTGGTTTTGGTTGTTCTCGGAATCGTCGGTGACCAGGTTAACGACCCCGCCCAATGCCTCGCTACCGTACAAAGCCGAGGACGGACCTTTGACGATCTCGACCCGTTTGACCTGGTTCAATCCCAGGCGCTGCAGTTCGAGGGTTCCTGCACTGCGACCGATGAGGGGTTCTCCGTCCAAAAGGATGAGGTTGTACTCCGGCCCCAGGCCTTGGATTTGGATGCCGGTCCCAAATCCCTGTTGAAGGATCAAACCGCTTTGGTCTTGCAAGAGATCGCTGAGGCGGAGGGTGGCCGAACGTTTGATTTGTTCCTCCGAAATCACGGTCGCTGGGAGGGGAAGGCTGACCGTGCTTTTGCGGTTACGAGTCCCGGCTACCAGGACCTCGCGTAACCACGGCGCATGTACGAGGGTATCCGGGCTTGGTTTGGGGAGGTTTTGAGCCATCATGCCCCCGTTGGGGCAAACCGCCAAGCTTCCTAGGAGAAACAAAAAGAGCCTCAGGGCCGAGCGAACAGGCAGACAACGCATGCGGCCGCGAAATTAGGCAAGGCATCTGCTGGCCGGGCTTTCACCGGGCCTTTATCAGGTCCTCCAAAAAGGACGCCGAGGCAATTAGGGTCGGCGCACAAAGCGCAGCTCGGCCCCCCGTCCCTTCGCATCCCTGACCTTGAGCATGTAAACCCCCGGGGCGGCCGAGGAGAGGTCCAGTAGAAGGGGTTGCTGAGGATCGTTCCAGGTTCCTTGAGACCAGGAACGGCCGTAGGCATCGGTGATTTGGTAGCGGATTCCATCGCTGCTTGTGACTTGCGCGGAGAATGATCCGCCAAGCTCCAGGGTCATTTGGTCTTGGGCGGGGTTGGGGTAGGCGCGCAGGCTCAGCGGCGGATTCTCCAACGTTTTGAGCGAGGTCAACACCGCGTAAAAGAACTCCGCAGTTTTCTGGATAATAAAGTTGGTCGTGGAGGTATCGGTCAGGTCATGCCCCAGTGTCGCAAAACTGTGCAATTGAGAACGCGCCCCCAGTCGTTGAATGCGGGGATGCAAGAGGGATGATCCGTCCAATTGCAAAATGGGGTTGCTCAAAAAGGTAGCGTAACCCCTTGCATAAGGAACGACATCGTCCTGCATTCCGTGAAAATGCACGGTGGGATGCACCGGTGCCTGGAGCAATTGGGAATCCAAAAGCGCCCCCGCCATATTAAAAACCCCGTGGACCCTGGAGGAATAACCGGGATTCCCGGACAGGCCTTCCAGCCCCCCGCCAACAACTCGTAACATATTGCGAATCAGCGGAGTAGCCAATGCAGTATCCCGAAAATACGCCGCATGCAATGCCGTGATGGCGCCGGCCGAATACCCTCCGATAAAGATTTGGTTGGTGTCGATAACAAAAGGATTGAGACCGCTTTGACCCGGAACACCATCGGCCACACTGCGCCGCAGAAAACGAACAGCAGCTCTTGCATCCTGGGTCGCCCGGATGGCCGCCTTGGCAAATTCGGCATCCAATGGAGTGGAGATGCCGATGCTAACGCCCAGTCGATAGGAAGCCGTCGCTGTAACATAACCCCGCCTGGCAAATTCTTGGCAGAGACGGGTCATCACCGCATCGTTTCGGGTCCCGCCCACGAATGAACCTCCGTGAAAAAACAACATCACCGGGCGAGGAGCTGCATTGGCCTCCACCGGTAGGTAAAGGTCCATGGCCAGGGTTTGGTTGGTGCCGTTGGAGGCAACGGCCTGCCCGTAGTTGATACCGTTGAGGGTCTGGACCTGGGCCATGACCGGTTGCAAGTAACGTTGGGCCGAAGCCGGCAGAATGGACCCAAGGAACAGAGCCAAGAGGGCCCACAACCTGTAACAGGGATGCGAGGAAAGGTTGGTCATTTTGAACCTAATTTAGAACGAAGTTAATCGAGTCCTGTATGAAAGAAGCCGGCAACCTTGCGGCCAACCATCCCCAAGACACCTCCAAGAAGGTTATGCAAGCCGTTCTGGTCGCGGCGCTGGGGTATTTCGTGGATATCTACGATTTGGTTCTCTTTAGCATCGTTCGGGTGAGCAGCCTTCGAGATTTGGGTGTTGCGGAGGCTCAAATGGAGGGGGACGGGGTTTTTATCCTCAACATGCAAATGGTTGGGATGTTGCTTGGGGGCATTGCCTGGGGGGTGATGGGAGACAAGGTGGGTCGTCGCTCGGTTTTGTTTGGGTCTATATTGCTGTATTCCGCCGCCAACCTTGCCAATGCTTGGGTTCAAACGGTGGAGCAATATGCCTGGATACGGTTGATTGCCGGTTTTGGGTTGGCGGGCGAATTGGGTGCTGGGATTACCCTGGTCAGCGAATTAATGACCCCGGAACGCAGGGGTCACGGGACGACGGTGGTGGCCACGTGGGTGCAGCCGGGGCGATTTTGGCCGGGGTGGTTGCTTCTAATTTTACTTGGCAAACGGCGTATGTTGTAGGCGGTGTTCTGGGATTTTCGCTTCTGTTGTTACGATTTGGCGCATTGGAGTCCGGTATGTTTCAACAGACGCTCAAGGCCGAAGTTAGCCGCGGGGCCTTTTGGAAATTATTCACGCCCCGGTCGCGGGCTCTTTTGTTTTTGAATAGCATTCTTATCGGGGTTCCCATTTGGTTTTGTGTCGGGATTTTGATTACTTTTTCCCCTGAATTGGCCAAGGAATTGGGGGTGGAAGGCATGGTCAATCCCGCTTATGCCGTGATGTGCACCTATGCCGGTTTGACGGTGGGGGATTTCCTTAGCGGGGCTTTGAGTCAACGGTTTCGAACACGCAAAAAGATTGTCCGTGTTTTTTTGTGGCTAACGGTCCTGACCACCGGTGTCTATCTATCCGGTTGGGTAACCTCGTTAAACGGATTTTATCTGCTATGTGTTGCGCTTGGATTAGCGACCGGTTATTGGGCGGTTTTTGTCACCATGGCTTCCGAACATTTTGGGACCAATCTGCGGGCTACCGCCACCACCTCGGTGCCCAATTTTGTACGGGGCTCCACGGTCTTGATTACCCTGGGCTATCGATACGGTCAGACTTGGACGACCAAAACCTATGCGGCCCTGGCGGTTGGCATGGTTTGCCTGGGCCTTGCCTTTGCGGCCCTGTCCCGCCTCCACGAAACCTGGGGCAGGGATCTGGATTTTCAGGAGGACTGAGGTAGATCTGAACAGACTTAGCGCTGCAGAGCGTAGCGCTGCATGAGTCCACTCAAATGAAATTGTTGCTGGCGCGCATCAACGGAAATGGACCAAAATCGCATTTTTTATGCCTATCTTTGTTCGAGAAAAAATGATAGCATCTCACTTTATATCAGCACTCTTGTTCGTATTTGTTGGTTATGCAACCAGCATAGATGTTACTATCAAAAAAATGCTATCTGAAGACATTTGCGCTGAACACAGCGGTTCTGAAAACACTGAAAACGATACAGCAGAAAAAGGAAAAGAAGGAGAAGAAGGAGGTGTGGAAGATGAAAACAAGGAATTTGCATCTTTACAACACAAACCTGCTCAAACTTTATTTCAAGCTAAATTAAACGTTCTTGCTGCCTTGCTCAAGTTGAAGGATCCAAGCGTTCTGGCAGAATGCCCTCCTCCTAAAAATTAATCTTGTCTTAACTTGCCTCTACGGGTAAGTTGTTTTTGATTTCATCGCCTTTGGTAACTAAACCGGTTAGGCGTTGAAAATCGTTATTTATTTAGGAATAAATTTTTAATACAAAGTCTATTTACATAAGACATGAAAAAATTAACAAAAGAATT
>CAIOCC010000236.1 GCA_903856555.1 uncultured Bacteroidota bacterium | reverse complement strand
AGGGGATGCTCGGTAAGCTCCAAGTCGGCCCGCGCTTCACGGGTCGCTGCTTGCAGATGGTCTTCCAAGCCCCTTTGACGAATCAGGTTCATCAGAGCCTGAAAGGCGATAAAATCCCCCAAGCGACTCATGTCGATTCCATAACAATCGGGGTAACGGATGGTCGGCGCCGAACTCACCACAACCAAGAGCCGTGGTTTAAGACCGCCCAAAATTGATACGATGCTTTCACGCAGCGTCGTTCCGCGGACAATGGAATCATCCATCACCACCAAGGCATCCCGACCATGCTCCAAGATCCCGGAAGTCGTGTCGTATACATGGCGCACCAAATCGTTGCGTTGGTGATCGTCGGTAATAAAAGTGCGGAGCTTGGCGTCTTTGATAGCCGCTTTTTCGACCCGGGGACGCCGCTGCATGAGGCGTATAAATTCCTGGTAATCATCTCCTTGCCTAGAACGCAGGGATTCGGGATCCAGACGGTGCAGGGCCTCGGTTCTGGCTATTTGGAGATGCATTTCGAGCCCTTGCAACATGCCCAAAAACGCCGATTCGGCGGTGTTGGGTATATAGCTAAAAACAGTGTTATCCAGATCTCCGTCAATGGCTTCCAGGATTTGGGGGACCAATAATTCTCCGAGTTTTTTGCGTTCGCGGTAGATCAGCGGGTCGTTTCCTCGCGAAAAGTAAATCCGTTCAAAGGAGCAAGCCGCCAAAGGAGCCTCCTCAAAAACCCGGTGCAATCCATACGAACCATCCGCTCGGATAATCAGGGCATGGCCCGCAGGGATTTCCTGAATTTGGTCCGGGGATATGCCCAGGGCCGTGGCCATCGCCGGTCTTTCGGACGCGGCAACCACCACCTCGTCGTTGGCAAACCAGTACGCGGGCCGTATCCCATGCGCATCCCTCAAAACAAAGGCATCTCCATGGCCCAAAAGACCGGCCATGGCAAAACCCCCATCCCAATCCCGGGACGCTTTGCGCAGAACCCGAACCAGGTCCAATTGACGGCCCACCTCCGCCTCCAGGGCCGTACGGTCCGTTAGGCCGTGTTCGCTGCTCAATTGCTGACTCAGTTCTCGATGCGCTTCGTCCAGGTAATGCCCGATATTTTCCATCACGGTGACGGTATCCGACATTTCTTTGGGGTGTTGGCCCAAATGCACCAACTTTTCGAAGAGCCGGTCCACGTTGGTTAGGTTAAAATTCCCGGCCAAAACCAAATTACGGCTTCGGTAATTGTGCTGCCTCAAAAAGGGATGACAGGCCTCCAAGCTGTTTTTGCCATGGGTTCCGTAGCGCAGATGCCCCAAAAGCAGTTCGCCCAAATAAGGCAGCATGGCCTGCATGCGGTCTGGGTCTTGTTCAAAATCCTCTCCACGAACCCCGGCCTCCTGGAAATTCCGGTAAATCCTTTCGAAAATATCCTTGAGGGGTTGGGAGGCCACCGATCGGGCCCGGCTGATGTAGCGGGTCCCCGGGGGTACCTGCAATTTGATGGTCGCAACGCCGGCGCCGTCCTGTCCCCGGTTGTGCTGCTTCTCCATAAGGAGGTAGAGTTTTTGGAGCCCGTAATAAGGGTTACCGTATTGGCGTTGGTAGTACGAAATCGGTTTGCGCAATCGAAGCAGGGCAATACCGCACTCGTGACCAATAGAATCGCTCATAAAGGAAGTTGATGAAGAACCGAAAGAAGGAGGGGCGAATGCACGGCCAAAACTACACGATTCCGCCCATGCACCCGCCTTTTGAACCCGTAGACGGCGGTTTTTTTGCGTAGATTCGCCTGTATTCCATGAGCCCTCGAACCTTGATCCGTGCATTGCTCCTCTTGGCATCGGGCCTGGGATGGTTCCTGTCGGCCGGCGCAGGCGCCCTTTGTCCGGTGGACGACCCGGAACTCGCCGTGGGCCAATGGCGGACCCACCTCCCCCTCAACAAAGTATCTTGTGTTGAGAAAGTCGGAACCCGCGTTTATGCCGGTTGCACCGGGGGAATTTTTGTTTTTGACACCGAAGACGGTTCGTTGGAGCGAATCACCCGCGTTAACGGATTGAACGATGTCGAAGTCGCCGTCCTCAGTTATTCCCAAGCGTACCAAACCCTGATCGTGGGTTATGCCAACGGGAACTTGGACCTGTACCGAAACGGGCAATGGGTGGCCTTGGATGCCGTTCTCAAAGCCAACCTACCAGTCGGCAAAAAAATCCGTTCCATCCATCAGGCTGGACGCTTTGCTTACTTGTGTTATGGATTTGGAATGGTCGAATTGGATTTGGCCAAAACCGAGATTCGAAGCACTTTTGTTATTGGGCCCGGAGGCCGTTACCTAGGGGTCAATGCCTTGGTGGCCCAGGACTCATTTTGGTATGCAGCCACCGACAGTGGACTCTACCGAGCACGTCAGGATGCTCCTAATCTTCAGAGCTTTGAGTTTTGGCAAAGGGATACGGCTTGGGGAACCCAAAAGATCCCTGGCTTGGCCTTGTATCGGGATAGCTTGGTGACTTTTCGTCGAGATTCTTTGATTTTGTACAAAGACGGGGGACAGCGCGCCTTGGTCATTAATCTAGGGGTGGATAATGTTTTTGTGGGGGTCTCCGGAGGCCAATTGCTGGTGGTCAATGCCTTTCGAACCGTTCGACTGGATGCCAACTTGGCGCTCTCCAATTACCCCATTCCCGACGGGGTGGTTTCTCCTTCGATGGCCATTTACGATGGCTACCAAGTATGGATGGGCGATCTGGGTGGTGGGCTCTTTCGCTTCACGCCCTGGGAAACCTATCGTTATCAACCCGAAGGCCCATCCACCGACAAGGTATTTCAATTGCGGTCCCATGCCCGGGGTACGGCGTTGGCAGGCGGAGCCTATAGCAGCGTTTTTGGAAACACCTTTGACCCGGCGGGGGCGGCCCTCTTGACCGGCAATCGCTGGCGGGCCCTGAATCGCCAAACCTTGGGGGGGGTGGGGAACCTCTACGACGTCACCGGGGCCTTCCCGGACCCCAACATCGAAGGCCGGGTTTGGTTATCGAGCTGGGGCCAAGGCCTGTGGCAGGTGGACGGGGACAGTGCGCGGGGTTACGGGGTTGGCAATTCGGCCCTTCAGGTTCAGCAGGGAACTTCCAATGTGGTGAGGCTGAGCGGGGTGGACATGGACGCCTCCGGGGCGTTGTGGATGAGCAATTTTGGGGCCCCCAAACCCCTGGTGGTGCGCTACCCCAACGGGACTTGGAATTCTTTTGCCACCGGTGGTCAGACCGAATTGCTGGATATGTTGGTGGACCGAGCTGGCAACAAATGGATGCGCAATCGGTCCGGGGGTCTTGTGGTGATGGATGCAAGCAATACGCGCTATGTTACGGTAACAACCAACGAAGGAAACGGCGGCCTTCCCTCATCGCAAGTTATCTGCATGGCGATGGATCGAGACGGGGCTGTTTGGTTGGGGACATCGCAGGGACCGGTGGTTTTTTACAATCCATCGGCGGTTTTTCGGAGTAGTTTCAATGCCACCCGTCTCAAAATTCAACAAGAGCAATTCGTTGGGTATCTACTGGGGACAGAACAAATCATGTCCATCGCCGTGGACGGGGCCAACCGCAAATGGTTCGGGACGACCAACGGCCTTTGGCTGTTTAATCCCGAATGCACGCAGCTTTTGGCGCAGTTTACGACCCGCAATTCGCCTTTGCTTTCGGATCAGATTCTGGCCTTGGCGGTGGATCCTGTGGCGGGTGAGGTTTTGGTGGGAACCGATCGGGGCTTGATGGGTTATCGATCTTCGGCCACCCAAGGAGTTCAGGTCCAAGGGGATGTTCATGCCTTCCCCAATCCGGTGGAACCTGATTTTGAAGGATATCTCTCCGTTCGGGGTCTGGTCACCGATGCCTGGATCAAAATCACCGATGCTTCGGGTCAATTGGTTTACCAAACCAAGGCCGACGGGGGTCAGGTCAGTTGGAACCTTCGAGATCCATCGGGTCGGCGCGTGAACAGCGGCGTTTACTTGGTCCATGCGGTGGCCTTTGATAGCTTTGATCTTTCGGCCCAAACAGTGGTAGCCAAGGTGGTGGTGCTCACCCGTAACAACGAATAGCAAATTCCCCTCGTCGTTTTCTAGTATGCACAAGCACCGGGGATTGGTTCTAAGGCAGGTCCCTTACCAGGATCACCGTTACATGCTTTACTTGTGGACACGGGATTCAGGGCCTCAGTCGTTTTCGGTCTTCGCGTCCCGCCGAACCCCGGGTATGCTTCGTTCCGGTCAATTAATGCCCCTGCAGGAGTTGGAATTGATAACAACAGGTGCCGCGTCTTCATCGGTTCAACGAGTGCGTGAAATGTACCTCGCCCCACCTTTTTTGGGGGATTTGAAGGGTATGCAGCGGGTGGCTTACAGCCTCATGGCCGAGTGGTTGGCGTCCGTGTTGGCCGAAGGCCAAAACGAAGCAGCCTATTACGACGAATTCTCTACTCAATTGCTGGAGAGTTTTGACCGAACCGATACCCTGGCGGTGGTGGCCGAATGCCTGGCGGGCCTCAGCCGTCACCTAGGCTTTGCTCCCGATCCTCAAAGCTATCGTGCAGGTTGCTTATTGGACGGAAGCAGTGGGGCTTGGATGAATCCGGGGGAGTCGCCAGCGGGTCATGCCT
>CAIOCC010000235.1 GCA_903856555.1 uncultured Bacteroidota bacterium | reverse complement strand
CCGGTGTCGGAACCGGAGCCGGTATTGTCATTGCAGAGGTGGATGTGCGGGACCGAGCATCGGTCGAATCGGCGTATCGTTTGTTGCCCGAGGCCTGGAAACCCGTCCAGCTTTTGTTAAACAATGCCGGATTGTCTCAGGGCCTCAACGCAGTGCATGATTCGGACCCTGAGGATGTGGACCGGGTCTTGGATACCAATCTCAAGGGCTTGATCAACGTGACACGGGTGGTCGTTCCGGACATGAAAAAGGCCGGACGCGGTCAAGTTCTGCATGTCAGCTCCACCGCTGGCAAAGAAACCTATCCCGGCGGCGGGGTTTATTGCGCCTCCAAGTTTGGGGTGGAGGCCCTTGCCAAGACCATGCGTCAGGAATTGTTACCGTTTGGGGTCAAAGTGGGGACGGTTTCCCCTGGCATGGTGGATACGGAATTTTCCCTGGTCCGATTCAAAGGTGATGCAGAGCGAGCGAGGAGTGTTTACGACGGGCTGGAGCCCCTGCACGCCGAGGATGTGGCCGAAGTCATCGGGTTTATGGCGACTCGTCCGGACCATGTCCAAATCGCCGATATTTTGGTGATGCCCAAGGCCCAGGCTGGCAGCGGACTGGTTCACCGCACCGAGGGCCATCCGCCTAAGGTTTAACGAGTCCCATCCCACTAAGCTTTCACTCAAAAGGAATTGCGCCACATCTGCGATGGCATGGGCTTGACGGTGCGGGTGGTGTATTTGGCGTTCTTTTTGGTATGGTACAATTGATCGATGTCGCCGGCCACCTCAAAGTAGATTAACTGACCGATCGGCATCCCCGCATAGACCCGAACCGCCTGGGTGCAGGAAATTTCCAAAGTCCAGGTATTGCAAAACCCAACATCGCCTTTGCCGGCGGTGGCATGGATGTCAATGCCAAGGCGGCCTACCGATGATTTGCCTTCCAGGAAAGGAACATGGCGGTGGGTTTCGGTGTATTCTTCGGTGACGCCCAGGTAGAGGGTCCCTGGCTGCAGTACCAGGCCCTCGGCGGGGATGATGATTTCTTCAACGGGATTATCCAGACGGGCATCCAGGATCCTGGAGGTATAGACGGCCAAATAGCGACCCAGATGAACATCGTAGGAATTGGTACCCAGGTGTTGACGGTCAAAGGGCTCAATCAAAATATGGCCTTGGGCAATCTCGGCGAGGATACGTTGGTCGGATAGAATCATGGTATTTTGCAGCGATGGACGCCAAAGATAATCGGAGCGCTGCCAACCAAGGCGAATCAACGGAGGCATGGATGGCGAGGTCTCCAAACGGTTCCTGGGGCCTGGCATTGGTTCCTGAAGAATCGGCTTGGTCTTGGGCCGATTCGAACCCTTCTATCGCTGCTGCCTGGCCAGGAAGGCCGGAGGGCGGAAACGGACCGGCCATGCCCGCCCAACGTCAATGGCTGTCTTCAAGAACGGCCCTGTTCCTTTTGGTGGGGGATGACCTCCAACGTTTGGCTCGAACCACAGATGGCCAACCGGTTCTGGCGGGGGAGGGGCGTTCCTTGGCTGTTTCGCTATCGCATACGCCGGGTATGGGGGCTGCAGCGTCCCTAGGAAAGGCCGGTCTGCAGAGGGTGGGCGTGGATATCGAATGCTGCAGCGACCGGCAAGCCAGGGTGCT
>CAIOCC010000234.1 GCA_903856555.1 uncultured Bacteroidota bacterium | reverse complement strand
ATTCCCTATCACGGTTGCAGTATCGTCACCACCCAAGCCAATCCCGCCATGGCCCTGGTCCACAACCAAAGCAAATCCGGGGAATCGCGCATGCCCGTTATCCTGGATTCCACCCAACAAAGGGTTTGGTTGGCTCCCGATGCGGACCCTGCCGATTTGCAACCCTGCTTTCGCCCTGCCCCCGTGGAAACCCTGCTTTACGAGGCGGTTAAAGCGCCCGACTCCTCCGCGCCCAGCCACGATACGCCCCCTGTCATCCAACCACCGGAACTCTGGATCCTACGGCAGGAAATTGCATCATTGTAGTAACTTTGTAATTACATTAGCGCCATGAACATTCCCGTCATCCCCATCGGAAACTCCAAAGGAATTCGCTTGTCCAAGACCATCCTAGAAAAGTACAGCATACAGGATAGTTTGGAAATCATCTTGGAAGAAGATTATATCGTCCTCAAGCCTTCAACCCAAGCCAGGGAGGGATGGGATCAGGCGTTCAAAAAAATGAACGAGGAAGGTGATGACCAACTCCTTCTTCCAGATCTGTTCGAGGACGAAAACTTGGAGGAATGGAAATAAAACAATACCAAATTATTTTGGTCAACCTCGACCCCACGATAGGCCACGAAATCAAAAAAACCAGGCCCTGTTTGGTGATTTCACCGGATGAAATCAACAGAAATTTAGCTACGATTGTCATTGCCCCAATAACAAGCAGTTCCAAACCCTACCCGACGCGTATCGAAATCCAACAATCCCAAACCAAAGGTTGGATCGTTCTGGACCAGATTCGAACCATTGACAAACGCAGAGTCCTACAGAAGTTCGGTGACCTTAAAGCGCCAATAATCCGAAAAGTCAAAATGGCCCTCAAAGAAACCTATGTCGATTAAGAATCAATGTTTAGGGGATGACGTCAGGGTATGTGAAACCATGACCATCAGGGTATGGTTATCCTCCTCCTCGTAAACTGATTTCTTGACCACCAATTGCCGTAGGTAGCCGGCCTGCACCTGCCAATCCTGCCCAAAACGATGACCTAAACCAACATAGAACCGGTTCTGGTCCAAACGGTTGAGCCCGGCACCGGGTCCCAGATTCGCAAAAACTTCGTTGGACAGGCACCAAAAATTTCGTTGACGATTGAGCCAAGTTCCCCAACCGAAATTCCGTTCCAGCTGCAGGCGATAACGAATACGGTACTCGACCGGAGTAGGCGTTGAAGCTCCATTCTCCAACTTGGAAATGAACCTTTCCTCCATGCGAAGCCTCTGAGAAACATTCACAAATCGGTTGGGGTATTTCCATAACAACTGTTGCCAAATTCGATGTTCCAAGAGCGGGTGCACCAAGGGTTGTTCGCCATAAATACCCGTATGTATCAAGCCGTATCCCATAATCCCCGAGACCTGCGGACTTAATTTGTATTCGGCCCCCACCCTTAACAGCGATTGTTGAAATTCACTCAAGAGGTTGGCCCGCCGAAAATGATACTCGGTATAGAGTCCCCACTTGCCACGAATGGGGTATTGACCGGTCCAAACATACCAAGCATGCACCTGATCCACTTGTTCCCGCTCCGAATGACCCAAATTCTGAGCACGCAAAGTCAATGGTCCCCAACAAACGATGACCCAAACAAGATATCTCAAAACCCTCAATATGATAAAAGCCTCCATCCGGTTTATTTAGGAACGAAAGCGCGTCGCCATGGGATGATCCGATAACCTTTTCATGGACTCCAGACCCTCCACCTTCACCTCAACACCAAAGTCATTCGACTCCTCTCTAAATCGCTCCAACCAATCCAAAAAGGAATAATCCACCAGGGAACAACGGTTAAAATCAACCGTCAACGAACCCCCACTAGCCCT
>CAIOCC010000233.1 GCA_903856555.1 uncultured Bacteroidota bacterium | reverse complement strand
GTCCACAGCAGCAGGATCAACAAAAAGGCTTGTCCAACAAAGCCCGTGCGTTTGGTGTGTTTCATGGTTTGGTTTAAGGATTTTTTGGGTTGGATGGCCCGCAAAAACGATGTTATCAAATCGTAAATGCCTTGCATTCCCGAAATAACGAATTTTTGGGGGAAAAACCTACAATCCCAGCCCAAAACCAACACCTCCGGCCAAGGGCTTGGGACCCAGGAGGGCCAAGGTTGCGGAGTCCAAGCGGCGGACTTTGCCAGCTATGGCGAAGGAGTCTTCGGGGACGATCACGAGGTAGCGGGGATAGGCCGCTTTGGGAAGGCAAGGGGCGAAGGTATCGGCCCGAATGGGGCCATCGGGGAGGGTCTCCAGGAGGCTCTTGGACAAGCAAAGGGCCACTTGCTCCCCCCAAACCGGGTCTTGGAGGGGTGCGAGGTACCAATGAGGACTCAAAAGCCAGGATAATTCCGGATAATCCCCCGATTTTTGGCGAATTTGGGCCTCTAACTCATCAATAAGGAGGGTATGACCCCCGCTTTGGATGGTCAAATCGGCCCTTCCCAGCCATTCAAAGGTCCCTTCGAGGGGGTTGAGGCGTACGATCTCGCGGGTTCGCAGGGGTTCCTGGTTGGTGACTGGGCCCCGAATTATCAAGGGACCCGTGGGGGGGTTGTGGGGCTGTTCTTGGGATTCCGGGTTGGATTCCGGGCTTGATTCCTGGTCAGAATCTGAGTCGAATTCGATGCTGATTTCAAGACCCGGCGAGGGGGTGTAGGAGGGTTCGGGATGGGGGAACAGACGTCGCAAGGCAAAGTGGCCGGCGGTTTCGGTCATGCCAAAGCCCAAAAAAACCCGCCAGGGTCGACCCTCTGCAGGGACCCGCTCCAGCATTTTCCGAAGATCGGACACCTCCGGCCCACCCCCCAGCATCAGGGTTCCGACGCGTTCACCGGGGTCCATTCCTTGGTCCAACCAATGTTGGAGCAGGGCCAGGGCCTGGGAAGGGACCAAGGACAAATGGTCCAGGTAGCGGGTGTAGGGGGGGTGTTCGGTCGGTTGGGCGGGTTTGTTGGATAGCCTCCCAAGGTCCAAGGCGAGGGGGACGAGGCGCATGCCGTAAACCGAGGCCCGGACCAGGCTCATCCGACCGCCCATGCCGGTGGCAGGGAGAACCAGCCCCACGCTTTGACCGGCCGCCCAGCCCAAGGTGGCCTGGCTGGACGCCGCAGCATGTAGAATTTGTTGGCGGCTAAGTTGGCAAATCCGTGCAGGTCCGGTGGTTCCGGATGTTTGAAACTCAAAGACGTTACGGTCCTTATCCTCCCAATCCGCCAAGAAGGCTTGGGCCGCAGCGGGTAATTCAGGCAGAGTGTAAAGCATGTTAGGAAGGAGATCCCCAAGACAGGATGCCGCTTTGAACCTGCAAGGTCGAAGGAAAATTGTTGGTGAACAAAGAACCCGTTCCCAGCCCTTGGGCCAGCGGATTTTGGAAGCGACGGGTCTGATCCAAGGTCCAAAGGGCCAAGGCTTGCAGTCCGATATTGGATTCCAGCGCCGAGGTAATCCACCAGCCCAGGCCCAAGGATTCCGCTGTTTGGATCCAAGATTCGGCCACTCGAAATCCGCCTAGAAGTCCGGGTTTGAGGACCAAAAAAGCCACCCCGCTTTGGGCCAGCCAGTCTCGGCTGCTTTCGTCAGGGTAACGAACCAGCAGGGATTCATCCAGGGCAACCGGCAGGGTCCCGGTTTGGCAAATTTGGGGCAACAAGGCGTCGTAGCGAACCGCCAAAGGCTGTTCAATGCTATGCACCCCCATTTTTTGCAAGGCCTCCATCCGCATTGTTGCGGTGTCCGGGTCCAGGGCTCCGTTGGCATCCACCCGGATTTGGAGACGCTCGCTGGGATAGGCTTCCCGCAATTCCTGCAACAAATCCAATTCCGCCAACCAGTCCAAGGCGCCTATTTTGAGCTTGATGCAGGTATAACCTGCTTGGACTTTTTGGTGGGCCTCGGTCCGCATCGTTTCGATCTCGTTCATCCAAACCAAACCGTTGACTGGTAAGGTTGCGGAAGTTTCGCCCTTATGTTCAGCGTTGTTTGATAGTTGTTTTAACAACGATTCAAAACCAAAAACCAAAGAGGGATGAAGCCGTCGGTAGGAATCCAATTCGGTTTCCATGGCTTGCACCAACGAGGTGGTATCGCCGCAGTCGGCGGCCACTTCGTTGAAACGAAGAACTGCTTGGTGGAGGATTTGGTTCCAATGGGCTTCATCCACCCAATCCGGGCTAAGACCGGACAGAGGTGCGCATTCCCCTTGGGCATGGCCGTAGGTTAACACCCAAATTTTGCGGGTGAGCATGGTATTCCGGGAGGTCCGGGCCGGTTGTTTGAACCGGAGTTCAACGGATTGAACGGTGAGTATCGCGGGGGGATTCAAGGGGCTCAGGGGGTTCTCCAAGGGGCTTAGGGGGTTCTCCAGTACAAAATCCAGGGCATCAAGGCCATGACCAATAGGTAGAGCGCAGTGGGTTTGAGGAAGGCATCGTAGGCGGCGGGTTCGCGGACCTGCCAAATTCGACGCAAAAGGCTGGAATAGGCGAGGGTCATCAGTGCCCAGCCCCAGGTCAGGGGTACGGAACGGGGAAAGGCGTAGAGCAAAAGGCCCATCAACCCGACGCCCAAGAGGGCGCTGTGCCAGAGGCGACCGCCACGATCGCCGAGGCGCACGGCCAGGGTGATTTTGTTGTTTTGGGCATCTTCTTCACGGTCCCGTAGGTTGTTGAGGTTGAGGACGGAGGCGGCCAAGAGTCCGGTACCCAGGGCCGGTCCCCAATCGGCGGTGGTGAGGGTCACACCGTGCAGGGCCCAGATGCCGGCGTAGGCCACCGGTCCAAAAAAGAGGATGACGGCGACTTCACCGAGTCCCCGGTATCCGTAGGGGCGACGGCCCACGGTGTAGCGGACCGCGGCGGCCACCGCGAGGAGTCCCAGTCCCAGCCACAAAGCATAGGTCTTGGGAGCGCCCTGGAGGTGGCGCAGCAAGGTCAGACCGCTGGCCAGGGCGGCGGCGGCGGCGACTAGGATGGCCCATCGCATGCTTTGGGGGCTGATTTGGCCCGAGGCGACCATGCGGGCCGGGCCGATGCGATTCCGGTCGGCCCCGCTCAGGGCATCCCCGTAGTCGTTGGCCAGGTTCGACAGGATCTGTAGCAGAAAAGCGGTCAGCAAGGCCAGGCCCACGATCTCGAACTGCACCTTGCCCTGAAGGGCCAGGAGGCCAGCCGGCAAGAGGATCGCCGCCGCCGCCAAAGGCAGGGTGCGTAGGCGGAGGGCGTTCAGCCAAGCACGCGGTGAAGCCGGTGTAGAAGGAACCTTAGGGAAGGGGTCGGACATGGGGTTGGAGTTTGCATCTTCGTGCCGTGAATGTAGTATCGGTCGCGTCGGTAAGTAAAAGTCTTGGTGAAAGGGTTTTGTTTAGCCAATTGTCCTTTGGATTAAACCAAGGTCAAAAATTAGGATTGCTGGGCCGGAACGGCTGCGGCAAAACCACCCTTCTTCGAATGATTGCCGGTTTGGACCGGCCCGATGACGGGGAAATCCGGATCAACAAACAAATCCGGACGGCCTACCTGGAACAGGACCCCTTGTTAGGGGCCACGGGCCCGGTGATGGATGCGATTTTGCATAACGACCGCCCCCAGAGCCGTTGGCTACGGGAATACTACGACCTAAGCGACCGGGATCACCTGAGCGATGACGAGGTGGAGCGCATGAACCGCCTTCACCAAGTGATGGAAGAGCAGGGCCTATGGACCTACCAGCGGGATTTTAATCGTTTGTTAGGCGAATTGGAAATTCCGGACCTGCGCCAAGACATGTCCACCCTTTCGGGGGGTCAGCGGAAGCGGGTTGCCTTGGCCGCCATGATGGTCGCCGAAGCCGATTTGATTTTGTTGGACGAACCAACCAACCATCTGGATTTGAACACCATCGAATGGTTGGAGAACCGGTTGCGGAACCAAAAAACCACCCTGTTGTTGGTGACCCACGATCGGTATTTTTTGGAATCGGTCTGCAATGGTATGCTGGAATTGGAACAAGGCAAATTGTATTTCCACCAAGGCGATTACGCCACTTTTTTGGAAAACAAAGAAACCCGCGAACAAATCCAGACCGCCGATGCCCAAAAAACCCGGGCCTGGTTACGCAAAGAATTGGAATGGATGCGTCGTCAGCCCAAAGCCCGTGGCACCAAGTCCAAAGCCCGCACCGAACAATTTTACAAGGTCAGCAACGAGGCCTCCAAACGCGAAGTACAGGGTCGCCTGGAACTGGACGGGGTAGGCCGCCCGCTGGGGGGCAAGGTTCTGGAGATTTCTTACCTGACCAAGTCCTTTGGCGATCGGAATTTGGTCAAAGAATTCACGTACAATTTTGTGAAAGGGGACCGGGTCGGCGTTGTGGGCCGCAACGGTTTGGGCAAGACCACCTTTTTGAATTTATTGACCGGACATCTACGGCCCGACGGGGGTTCCGTGGAGTGGGGCGAACAAACGGTGGTTGGTTATTACCGCCAAGAATCCTTGGTTTACAAACCCGGGCAGACGGTCCTGGAACGGGTCCGCGAAGTGACCGATCATATCCGCTTGTCATCGGGCAAAGAAGTATCCGCCGGCGATTACCTGCAACGCTTTTTGTTTCCACCCAAACAACAGCACGACAAGGTGGACAAATTGAGCGGCGGTGAAAAGCGAAGGCTGCAACTTTTGTTGGTTTTGATCGCCCAACCGAATTTTCTCATCATGGACGAACCGACCAACGATTTGGATTTGGTGAGCCTGCAGGTTCTGGAAGATTACCTCGAAAAATTCAAAGGCTGTTTGCTTCTGGTATCCCACGATCGGTATTTTATGGACCGATTGGTGGATCACATGTTTGTGTTTGAGGGTGAAGGGTTTATCCGAGATTTTCCGGGGAATTATACGGATTATCGTTTGAGCCAAAGCGAGGGTCGATTGAGTCAAAGCGAAGGCCGTTTGGGGACTGCGACCTCGGTGACCGCTTCGGCCGATACCTCTGCCAACCAGGCCAACAAGCCTGCCCAAACCACGACCAAGAATAAGCAACGCGGGACCAAGCCCACCTACGCACAAACCCGGCGCTACGAGGAACTTACCCAGCGGTTGGCGGTGATTCGGGCTGAGAAAACCGACCTGATCGACAAGCTGAACCGCAGCGGGGCGGCACCGGATGAATACGCCTCGTGGGGCAAAGCATTGCAGGCCCTGGAGTCCGAAGAGGAAAAAGTGGAATGGGAATGGCTGGAACTCAGCGTGGCTCTCGAACCGTGAAGACCCTGGAAAGGTTAAATCCAAAATAGATCGACCCATCGTTCCAATTTCCCCGAGTATCGGCAATGAATTGGGCTTCGTTCAGGCCCCGGCTGTTGGTCACATGCAACTGAAAAACATGACCCCCGGTTTCGATATCCATCCCCAGCGATAGGCTGTTACGGGTTCCCAACACATCGGCCTTGGGCACCCAGATGTAATCCGCGTTGAGGGATGCCCTGGGTCCTATTTTGATACGCCCCCCCGTTCCGATCGCCATCAGGGTATTGGGTATTTCGGGTCCCGAGACCAAATTGCGGTGGAGCAAGGTAGGGGTGACCTGAAGGCTGAGATCGGCCGAAATTTTTTTGGCCAAAAGCAATTGATGGTAGTACGAAAGGCGGGAGCTGAAATAATTTTTGCGTTCCGGATCGGCCCAGCGTTGGGCGCTGAGGATGGTTCCCGCAACATAACTCAGCGAAAAAGGCTTGGCGCCTCTCCCTCCCTCGCTTTGACGAATGATTTTGTATTTAACAAAGCCATCGTAGGATTTACCAACATTGGAACGACCTCCACCAACCATCAAGCGCGGTGTGATACCGTAGTCCAAGGACATACGCATCGAAGCCTGGTCCAGACCCCAAAGCTCGTACCAACCTCCGTTAATGGCCCCAAAACGGTGCATGATTCGAAAGTCCAGGACCCCGGCTGCTACGTTTTCGATGGAATGGGTGTTGATGATGCGGGTGGATTTAAAAGTATAGGCAACCGGTTGAGCAACAGGGTTTTCGTCGGCAAGGAACAGGTCCGTTAACAAGTCCGTTGTGTCGGTGGGATTGTTGGGCTGCTTGGATGGATTGATAGGAAGGCCTGGGTTGGAGAGTTCGGCTTCCTTGGCGAATGTCGATCCGGCCAAAAACAAAGTCAAAAACAAAGCAGGAACCAAAAAGCGATTTTTCATAACAAATTGCATAAGATGAAAAGCAAACAACGGCTTTTTAGTTGTTGGTGGGAAGACCTTGGTTGGACCAGGCCCGGATTTTGTTGATATGACAGGACGGCATGGGCCCGGAGGTGGGCATCACCAAAGGATCTCCAGCCGAACGGCCGATGCGATCCAGGATTTTGGCGATGTTGGCGGTGCGCGATGCCGTGCTCTCCAAATTGAGGTTCCCCGATGCCGATTGGTTGTTGTGACAGCCTTGGCAATTGTTGGTGATGATGCCCTGGATCTCGGTGGAATAACTCACAGCGAGGGTATCGCAGGGAACGGCGATTCCGTAGAGTTCTTTTTCGTTGTCGTAATAGCAGGCCTGGCCCACAATCAAAAAAAGGCCCGCCAAGAGAACGGTCCGGATGGAGAGAACGGTTCGGATGGAGAGAACGTTCTGGATGGAGGCGAGGGTATGGAGTGGATTTTTCATGCTGGACAGGCCTAGGGCTCTTTAGCAAAAATAAGCCTTGGCTAATACCTTTGGGCGTTCAAACCATCCATGTCCACGACCCCTACCCCCACCCTGATTCTCGGTTCCGAAGGTCAATTGGGTTCCGAATTGCGCAGGGCCCTTTTGGAGCAACTTCCTCCGGAATCTGTGTTATGCACCGATTTAAGGCCCGGACCCCAGGCCGGTGATTCGCCCTTTGAGTTGCTGGATGTGCTGGATGAAGGGGCTCTTCGGAATGTTTTTGAGCGGTACCGTCCGCAGCGGGTTTATTTGTTGGCAGCGATGTTATCGGCCACCGGAGAGGCAAGACCCCGCGACGCGTGGAAACTGAACATGGATGGACTCCTGCGCGTTTTGGATTTGAGTGTGGAGATGGGGGTTGACCGGGTTTTTTGGCCCAGTTCCATCGCCGTTTTTGGCCCCGACAGTCCCAAAGACCCCGCCGAGCAGGCCGGCTACATGGATCCGATGACGGTTTATGGAATTTCCAAACTCAGCGGCGAACTGTGGTGTCGTTATTACCATAGCAAACACGGATTGGACGTGCGTTCTCTTCGTTACCCCGGCATTCTTTCGTGGCGCACCCCACCTGGAGGCGGTACTACGGATTATGCGGTGGAAATTTTCCATCGAGCCCTGGACCAAGGCCGCTATACCGGCTTTTTGTCCGCCCATACCCGCCTTCCCATGATGTACATCGACGATGCGATACGGGGCACGCTGGAATTGATGGATGCTCCCGCCGAACAAATCACCTGCCGAACCTCTTACAACCTGGGCGCCATGGACTTTACCCCGGCCGAATTGGCGGACTCCATCCAAAAAATGGTTCCTGGATTTGAGATGAATTACGAGCCCGATTTTAGGCAGGCGATTGCAGACCAATGGCCGCAACGGGTTGACGATACTTTGGCCCGCAGGGACTGGGGATGGGCACCGCGCTTTGACTTGGAAGCGACTTGTCGAGTGATGCTGGAATCTCTGAGGGAGCCTTCATTCTGAGGGAGGCTTCATTCTGAGGCAGGCTTAATGCGCCTGTTCGCTCAGGAATTTGATGCGAACCAGTTTGATTTCTTCCTCGGTAAAATCGCCGGCTAGCAAATTCTTGTAAGCCACCTGCAGATCAT
>CAIOCC010000232.1 GCA_903856555.1 uncultured Bacteroidota bacterium | reverse complement strand
TGGGGCAAAAACTGCATGATTTGGTTGGTATCAAAGACCACCTTGGGCTTGTCTCCCGATGGACTGACAAGGGATTTGGGAGAACGCTTGATATGTTCCCTTAGGGCCAGGACAAAGGCGACGTTGGATTGGTGTCCGGGTTTGTGAGCCACAATATGGCCTTTGATTCTCTGGCCGATCAATGTGAGATCTCCCACCATGTCCAACAATTTGTGCCTGGCGGGTTCATTATCAAAGTACAAATCCTTGTGGTTCAAAACACCTGCCGATTGAAGCTGAAGGTCTGGATGCCCAAACAAGCCTTTGAGGGATTCCCATTGATCATCGGCGACCGGGTTTTCGATAAAGACCAAGGCATTGTTAAGATCCCCGCCCTGTATAAGATTTTGGCGATGCATTTCTTCGAGCTCGTGCAGGAAACAAAAGGTCCGGCAGGAGGCAATTTCTTTGTCAAAATCGCGAAGATCATCCAACCGCGCATGTTGCCGCCCCAAGGCCTTGGAGTCAAAATCAATCATGACCGACAAACGATAATGCGAATCCGGCAAAAGGGTAATTTCGCTGCCCTTGTCGGAGTCCTTGAATGCGAAGTGTTCTTTTAACTCCAGGTAGGTGCGGGCTTTGGTTTGATTTTGAAGACCGGCCTTCCCAATCGCATCCATAAAAGGGCGGGCACTTCCATCACCGATGGGTAGCTCAGGAGAATCCAGTTCAATGATAACATTGTCCAAGTCCGACGCTGTCAAAGCCGAAAGAACATGCTCTACGGTGAGTACACGGACATCGCCGAGGCCCAGGGTGGTTCCACGACTGGTTTCGACGACATACTCAGCCAAGGCCGGTATATCAACAACGGGTAGAAGATCGGTGCGACGAAAAACAAAACCTGTGTCCTCGGGGGCGGGACAAAATTTGATGAGAACCGGGGCTCCGCTGTGAAGGCCTACGCCTTCCATCACAACAGGTTGGGCCAGGGTTTTTTGGTAATCCATTGAGGGCATGGGGTGATCTAGGTTTAAAAAAAAGATTTGATGACTTAGGATGGGGTTGTTCTTTGGGCCTTGAGTTCCTCCAATTCTTTTTGGAGAACAGCTATTTGGTGGCGTAGGTCCGTTTCCATATCGGGCAGACGACGAAAGACGGCATTGGAACGCTGGTTGTCCATGTAGGGCATCAACGGGGTGCCGTTCCATTTGCGGTTCACTTCGTCAATGGAGCGGGTCACCCCCGTTTGACCACCGACCTGGCTGCCTTCGGCCACTGTTAGGTGGCCTGCAACACCTACCTGACCGCCAAAGACACAGCGGGCACCCACCCGGGTGCTACCCGAGATGCCGGTTTGAGCTGCGATGACGGTGTGTTCGCCTATTTCTACATTGTGGGCCAAATGAACCAAATTGTCAATTTTGACGCCGTCTCCAACAAGGGTGGCCCCCATGGTGGCGCGGTCAATGGTGGCATGAGCTCCGACTTCAACGTCGTTTCCCAAAACAACGCGGCCCACTTGGGGTATCTTGGAATAAACCTGCTGCGCATTGGGGGCATAACCGAACCCATCCGAACCCACCACTGCATTGGCGTACAGGACACATCGATCGCCAATTTCGCAGTCATCCATGAGGCGAACCCCTGGATGAAGAATGCAGTCCCGTCCAATTTTGACCCGGGGTCCCACATAGACATGGGCCGCGATACGAGTGCCATTTCCTATAACCGCTCCAGATCCCACCGTCGCGAACGCACCGACTCCTACGCCTTCGCCCAAGACCGCTTCGGGGTCTACCCAGCTCTGGGGGTGGAGACCAGGGCTGTAAAGGCGCTGTTGTTCAAAGGCCTGCAGGATGAGTCCAAAGGCTCGGTAGGGATCCGCCACCCTCAAGATGGAGGTGGAGTCCAGAGAAGGGAGCTCTTGGTTTGATTCCACCAAAAGCAGGCCCGCACGGCAGCGATCCACAAACGGAAGGTATTTGGGGTTGGCCAAAAAAGTAACCTCGTTGGGCCCTGCCTCTTCTATTTTGGCTGGACCCAGAATGCTTCGATGGGGGTCGCCTTGCAGTACGCCCTGAACAAGGGTGGTGAGCTCTTGGCAGCTTAACTTCATGAATATTGCGCAAATATCCACCATTTTGGTGGATGAGGCTTCAAGTTAGGCCCTAATATTTGCCTAAGGGCGGTTTTTGGGGCGGTAGAGGGCATATCGCTCGTGCTTGCTATGCAAATCCACCACCTGAATATGGTCCGAAAGGGCGTCCAAGGGACTAACCACACCTTGCCGATCTTTGATCAAGATGGGGGACTCCGCTCCTGAATACACGGCTTTGCGGACCGGCCGGCAATGGGCCAGGTAGGGCAGGGCCTCCACTCCCAAGCCCAAGCGATGAGCCTCTTCCTGGGCCAAGCCTTGGACCGTGTCCGTAGAAACGGGTTCGGAGGACCAGTCGACGGCGGCCAATCGGCGAGTCATTAATTGTTGGCTTAGGTGCTCCAGGATGGGTTCGGAATGCCGGGCCCAGGTCTTGACATGGACCATGATTTCGGAATCATCCAAGCGGGCATAGGCTTCCCGCAGATCGGGGTTGCTTCTAAATTCGTCGCCACGAACGGGTTGTCTTAGAAAAAGGCCCAAATCCGGGGAAACAAAGAGGTCCAGGCCCTGCTCGAGGACACGACGGGCTCGGTTCATGATATGCCCCATCAGGTATTCCGCCGACAAGACTGTTTTGTGCAGATAAACCTGCCAATACATGAGGTAACGGGCCATCAGGTATTTTTCGATGCTGTAGATGCCTTTCCGCTCGACCACCAAGCGTCCCTGGTGCACATCCAGCATTTGCAAGATGCGATCGACCCCAATGATACCCTCGGTGACACCCGTGAAAAAGCTATCCCTGTTGAGATAATCCAAGCGATCCATGTCCAATTGGGATGAAACCAATTCGTGCAAAAAAGGCAATTCATGGGTTCCCCTAAAAACATCCAAGGTGGTTTCCAATTCGCCATCGCACCATCGGTTCAAATCCTGCATCATCAGCAAGGAAATATCTTCGTGCGGCATGTCCTGAACGAGGAAGCCTTCCAGGGCATGCGAGAAGGGGGCATGGCCCAGATCGTGCAGGAGGATGGCCATCAGGCAGGCGCTACGGTCATCGGGGCTGAGGCTGTAACCCTTGTGGGCCAATACATCCAAGGCCTCTTGCATCAAGTGCATGGCACCGAGGGCATGGGCCAGCCGCGAATGGGTGGCTCCTGGATAAACCAGGTAGGTCATGCCCAATTGACGGATATAGCGAAGCCGCTGGAAGAGGGGATGATCTATCAGGCGCAGTATCAGCTTGGACTCCAGTCGTATAAAGCCGT
The DNA here is from genome assembly GCA_903856555.1 of uncultured Bacteroidota bacterium. Classification (GTDB taxonomy): domain Bacteria; phylum Bacteroidota; class Bacteroidia; order UBA7662; family UBA7662; genus SYHX01. The sequence goes on along the minus strand of CAIOCC010000232.1, from coordinate 23,274 downwards.
ACAGGGGATCGTTAAGGATTTTGTTGGTCAAGGGCAGGGTGGTCTAGGAAAGCGTCGGTAATTTAGACCAAAATTAGGTTTCGGCCGTTATCAATCACCTAAACCACTTATGGCCAATCTTTCAATTCTTTGGGCTGACGACGAAATCGATTTGCTCGCGCCTCATTTGTCTTTTCTGGAAAGCAAAGGCTACCGTACCACCCCGGTCAACAACGGACTCGAGGCCTTGCAGCGTGCAGCGGACGAGGATTTTGATTTGGTGTTGCTGGACGAAAACATGCCTGGATTGAGTGGTTTGGAAACCTTGTCCCGCCTCAAGGAGATCAAGCCTTTGATGCCGGTCATTATGGTCACCAAGAGCGAAGAAGAACTCCTCATGGAAGAAGCCATCGGCTCCAAAATCGCCGATTACCTTATCAAACCGGTCCACCCCAAACAATTGTTATCGGCCATCCTCAAGGTAACCGATCAAAAAAGGCTGGTTGCCCGCAAAACCAACGAAGCCTATCGCGATGATTTTGGAGAATTGGGCATGAGCATGTCGGATCAGCTGGATGCAGCTCAATGGGCCGAATTGTATCAGCGACTCGTGCGATGGGAATTGGACTTGGAAGAATCGGGGGACGAGGGAATGAAAGAGGTTTTTGCGATGCAAAAGGCCGAGGCCAATCGATTGTTTGTTCGATTTATCAAGAAAAATTATGCCAGTTGGTTTGCCGGAACCCTGAACACCAAGGGGTTGGGAATTCCCGCAAAACAGCCGCAAAGCGTGCAGGGTGCGCCCACCCTTTCGCATCAGGTTTTGCAACGAAAATTGCTACCGATCCTGGACCAATACCCCAAAGTCCTCTTGTTGTTGATTGATAATTTTCGTTTGGATCAGTTTCGTGTTATCGAGCCAATTTTGGGGGATTTTTACAGAGCATTGGAGGTAGAAACCTATTACTCCATCCTACCAACCAGTACCGAATACGCTCGTAATGCGCTCTTTGCGGGCATGCCCCCCGCCGAAATCGTGAGGCGTTACCCCGACCGCTGGTGGTCGGATCAGGACGAGCACAGCCACAACATGCACGAGTCTTTTTTCTTGGGGGAATGGCTCAAGCGCAACGGGCGCAATCCAGCCCACGGTTACCAAAAAATCACCTCTTTGGCACAGGCGAAACAGAGCCTCGAAAATGCAAACGGAGGGTTGAGTCAACCCTTGGAGGTCTTGGTTTATAACTTTGTAGACATGCTGAGCCATGCTCGGTCCGAAATGAATATTATCAAGGAACTGGCCGAAGATGAAGCTGCCTATCGTTCCATAACGCGTTCTTGGTTTCAGCATTCCCCCCTCTTGGATTATTTACAAAAAGCCGCCGCTCGGGGTTATACCCTTGTTCTAACCACCGACCATGGGATGATCAAAGTGCAGGACCCCGTGCGCATCAGTGGTGATCGGGAGATGTCCAACAACCTTCGTTACAAAGAAGGCCGGAATTTACAAATTCAGGATGACTTGGTCTATACCATTCAACAACCCGAGCAGGTTCAATTACCCCGCAAGCACCTTAATTCGGTCTATATTTTGGCCGGTTCGGATCAGTTTTTTTGTTACCCTAACAATTTTCATCAGTATGCTTCCCTCTACAGGGATTCTTTTCAGCATGGGGGAATTTCGCTGGAGGAATGTATTGTGCCTCTAGCGGTTTTTCGGCCCCGAGAAGGGGGGTAAGGCTTGGGTTTGGGTTTGAGGACTTTGGTGTAGTTTTGCTGCATGGAAACCGGCCCCCATCCCCCAAAGCCTACGATCATTGGCTTGGTAGGAGGGAGTGCATCGGGCAAAACCACCTTTATCAAGGCCCTATCGGCCCGTTTCGCGCCGGAGCAGTTGGCGGTGATATCGCAGGACCATTATTACCATCCCATCGAAATGCAGGCCAGGGACCCTAGGGGCGAGGTCAATTTTGACCTGCCCGACGCCTTGGACCGGGACCGCTGCCTGCAGGATTTGCATACCCTCATCGAAGGCCGTTCGGTTCGTATCAAAGAGTACACCTTTAATCGTCTCGGGGCCGAGCCGGCTTATCACACGATCCAACCCGCTCCTGTTTTGGTCATCGAAGGACTTTTTGTCTTTCATTACCGTGAAATAGCGGACCTCTTGGATCTCCGCGTATTTATAGATGCGCCCCAGGAATTAATGCTGGCCCGCAGGATTGAGCGGGATTTGGCCGAGCGAGGGTATCCCGAGGAGGTCGTTCGTTACCAGTGGGATCATCATGTGGCCCCGGCATACAAGGCCTACCTGGAGCCCTATCGGGATTCCAGTGATTTAATCATAACCAATACCCAGGGTTTTGGCCCTGCTTTGGAAGTCTTTGCTTCGTATATTCAATCTTTATCATCATGGAAAACCGTTTCGGCGTCATCGGATTAGGTCGCTTTGGAACCACCATTGCCAGGACTCTGGCGCAGCGGGGTGCCGAGGTCATTGTTATTGATAACGATGAACAAGCCATCAACGCTTTGCGTGATGATGTTGCCTTTGCGGTTCGCATGGATGCGACCAACCTCAAGTTGTTACGCGAACAAAACGTGCAGGATTTGGATGCGGTTGTTGTCGCGATTGGTCAAGATTTTGAGGGGCTTTTGTTGACCACCGTTACCTTGCTTGAATTGGGTGTCAAGCGCATCATTGCCAGGGCCTCCACCGATCAGCAGCGCCGTGTTCTCGAAAAATTGGGGGTGACCGAAATACTTTCTCCCGAAGATGAGGTGGGGATCTCGGTAGCCGGTCGGCTCTTGAATCCCAATCTGGTGAATGTTTTTCAATTACCGGATGACTATCAAATTGTGGAGGTCAAAACCCCTGCTGCGGTTTGCAACAAAACGGTTTTGCAGGTCGAGCTAAGAACCCGTTACAAGCTCAATTTGATCACTTTGAGACGTTCCTACGAGGTTTCCAATGATCAAGGTGAGCGACGCGATGAGTATCATATTTTGGGCGTCCCCAGCGCGGATACGATTTTGTACAGCTCCGACTTCATGGTTTTGCTAGGTAAGCGGGAGGATATCGAACGTTTTGTTGAGGTGAACCGCTAAAGGTATTAGGATCGTCCTCGATACCCCGATTCCTGAAGGATTTGTTCTGGCTGCCCCAGGGCTTTGATCCAGCCCTTCGGGGGCTTTTGGTTGGCTAACCACTGTTGCATGATTTGGTCCCCCAAAAATCGACCCAGGGCCGGAGGACTGTCCGGCGATAAACCCGACGTGAAAGGTCCGTCGCTCAGGTAGCGAGCCGTTACCAAGGGGTCCTCCGAAAAAAGAGCCTGGGAACGAACAAGGTTTTTCCAAACATCGGTTTCGTTTTGGCAAATCCAGTTCCATTGGTCCGGGTTGTAACCCAGCAAAAGGCTGTCGGGGGTCTCCGGCAGTAAGAGCCGAAGGCAGGCCATGATTCGACCCTCTCGAAGAATTTGGTTAAGGAGTTTTCCGGAAGAAGATCCGGGATTGAGTTGGTCTACCAAGTCTTCGCTGAGGGTTCGTGCCACGGCGATGGGCATGTGACGTGGATGGGTTCGACGACGTTGGTAGAGGTAGAGCTGATCCACCGTCGGGTAATAGCGATAACTTTCTTTCATGAAGAGGTCCAGGCCAATCCACAGGTTGGAGTCACTCAAAACGCATTGGTATTGAAAGAGTCCGACCATACCGACCGGAACAGGGATGGAGGGAAGGGAATCGGGGGAAAATCCACCGGCTGTTTGGAGCAGGGAAGGGTAGCGTCCGAGCAATTCGGTCAATTGTTGCCTGGCTTGGACTACCTCCGGGTTATCGCTGCCCCAAAAAGCCGTTACATCCTTGGTAAGACTATCGACCCCGGGGTTCTGCCACAAGGAATAGGCCGTTTCGGGATCGCTTTGGAGGATTTTTTGAACAAAAAATTCAAAGAGCAGGGAATCCTGTCCCCTTTGCCGCTGTAGCCAATCCGCTGGGTTTTCGCCGGTTTGGATGGCGAGAGCCTTCCAAAATGGCCTTAAAGAGGGAACCGCCTCCTTGCTTTGGGGAAGGGATGCGGTGGTTGGGCCGGGCTTGGTCCTTTGGGTTATCCAATAAAGGAGGATTGCTGAACAAAGGAGGATAAGGACGGTATAAATCTTATTTTTGGACATTCGAGATGAGGGTTGTATTCAAGAAGCTCTTCAGCAAATGTACCCCGCTGTGGGGTTTGCAACCAATGCAGTCAGCCCTCCTCCTCCAAAACCTTCAATTATGCGCCTCGCTTTAATTCAATGGGCCCCCGGCATCGGTCGATTGGAACACAACGCCGAGCGAATGGGGGAACTCGCCAAGAAGGCAGCCCTTCAAGGAGCTGACGCGGTTGTGTTTCCGGAATTAAGTTTGGTGGGCTACCCACCCATGGATTTGTTGAGGGAGCCGGGATTGCAGGAAGCATGCACCAAGGCATTGGGGACGATGGCTGCTTCGGCGACGATACCCCTTTTGGTAGGGGCACCTTCCAAGGTGGGTTCGGCTCTATACAACGCCGTTTTTTGGTGTAATCTCGGGGAAGTTCGAGAAGTAGGACGCAAAGTATTGTTACCCAATTACGATGTCTTTGATGAGTCCCGGTATTTCACGCCGGGAGAGGCCTGTTCAACCATCGAAATCGCTGGTCAAAGCGTGGTTTTGTCGATTTGCGAAGACCTCTGGGCCCAAGATGCGGACTATAATTATCCCAGAGACCCGGTCGCAGAGGCCTTGGCCCTTGACCATGGAAAGCCTCGGGTCCTACTGAACCTTGCGGCCTCTCCGTATTCCATCCAAGGGGTGGTGAAGCGTCAAAAGGTTTTGTCCTCGGTAGCGGCCCGGTATGGGTTGCCGTTGCTGTACGTGAATCAGGTGGGAGCGCGGGCGGATCTAATTTTTGATGGCGGCAGTTCATTGATTAGTGGGGTAGGTGAAACGGTTGTGCGTTGCCCTTCTTTTTTGGAGTCCATGCTTTTGGTGGAGGTGGTGGAAGGCGTCGCGCTCAAGGCGGATGTCATTCCGTTGCATGCGAACACTTGGGTTGCTTCGCGGGCTCCTTCGGTTTTGGAGAACAAGCCGCCGGAGAAGAGTCATCCCCTGGTCTTGGGTCATCGCTTTGATCCCGTTGAAGTAACCCAGGCCTTGTGCACGGGGCTCCGGGATTACAGGGACATGACCGGTGGTCAAGGGGTGGTGGTGGGTCTATCGGGAGGCTTGGACTCGGCCATGGTCACTTGCTTGGCGGTGATGGCATTGGGTGCCGAAAATGTTACGGCCCTCCTGATGCCTTCGGAATATTCGTCGGATCGATCGGTTCGTGATAGCCTGGAACTTTGCAAAATGCACGGAGTCGCGCATCGTATTCTACCCATTGGTTCTGCTTTTGGCTCCATCAAGGAAACGCTCCTGAATCAATGGGGCGAGGCCATACGACCCCTTACCGAAGAGAATATACAGCCCCGTTTGAGGGCCTTGTATTTGATGGCTCACTCCAATCAGTTTGGGGATATGTGGTTGAATTCCAGTAACAAAAGCGAGGCCGCCGTGGGGTACAGCACCCTTTACGGTGATATGGGAGGAGGACTTTCGGTGGTGGGTGATTTATATAAAACCCAATTGTACGCCTTGGCAAATTATTGGAACGAGCAGGGGAGTTGGATACCGGCCTCCATCGTGCAGGCTCTCCCCAGCGCAGAATTGCGCCCCGATCAGTTGGACACCGATTCCTTGCCTCCTTATCCGGTCTTGGATGCTCTGCTGATGGATCTCATCGAGGGAGGGTTGGATCGGGCCGGACTCTACCAGGCCGGTCACGACCCGGACATCGTGTCCAGGGTATGGGGGTTGGTGCGGCGAAGTGAATTCAAGCGGTTCCAGATGCCTCCCGTTCTACGGGTCAGCTCCCGGAGTTTTGGTAGGGGCTGGAGACAGTCCTTGGTCTAATTCAAACCCCTGTCTAACTCAAAGGGGGATGACCTCTCCTTTGGGATTTAGCAAGCGGTATTCTCCCATGAGCAATTGCTGGTCTGCCGTGACTTTGACTAATTTGCGGTATTTCCAAGACCATTTCCACTGCAAAGAGGGCCAGCCGTTTTTGCAATAGGCAGCCAAGTGGGGATGGGCGCTGATGGTGACACTTTTTTCTCCGTTTTTGAGCAGCAAAAAATCCAGGCGACTTTCGATTTGATCGGTAATCAAAAGGCTGGGGCCAATTTTGCCGGTGCCTCTGCAGGCCGCGCATTGTTCCTGGGTGGATATTTGAACGGCTGGCCTTACCCGTTGACGGGTGATTTCCATCAGTCCAAACTTGGACATGGGTAGGATATGATGCTTGGCTCGGTCCGTGGACATGAGGCCTATCATCTTGTCCAAAAGGGCTTTGCGATGCTCTGCGGATTTGAGGTCTATGAAATCGATGACAATGATTCCGCCCATGTCCCTCAGCCGAAGTTGTCTTGCAATCTCTTCGGCGGCGTCCATATTGGTTTGCAGGGCATGTTCCTGCTGGTCGTTGTCTTTCTTGGAACGATTTCCGCTGTTGACATCGATGACATGCAAAGCTTCGGTATGTTCAATGACCAAATAAATGCCACCGGGCATGCTGACCGATGTGCCAAAGGAGCCCTTGACTTGTTTGTCCAAGCCGATATGCTCAAAGAGAGGCACCTTGCCTTTGTAATCCTGAACGAGGTTGACCTTGTCGGGGGCAATACCCTGAACATATTCGCGGAGCTGTTCGGCCATGCCTGGATGGTCCACCAAAATTTGATCAAACTGATCGCTTAACAAATCCCGCAGCAATCCGGTGACCCGGGTTATTTCTTTGCTAATCAGGTCTTTGGGCTTGGCTGCCGCCATTTTTTGGGAAATCTCTTTCCACTTTGAAACCAGGTCCTGAATATCGCTGGAGATTTCATCGGATCCAGCCCCGACAGCGGCGGTGCGCACAATGACCCCAAAATTTCGTGGCAGGGCCTGAGAGGCGATTTGTTTGAGCCTTTTCTTTTCGTTGGCATCCACGATTTTGCGCGAAACCGAAACCCCGCTATCAACGGGAAGCAGGACACAAAAACGACCGGCCAAGGAAAGCGAAGCGGTCAGACGGGGGCCTTTGGAATTGATGGGTTCTTTGGTGATTTGGACTGGAATTTTGTAGCCCTTTTGGAGATAATCCCCAATTTTTCCTTCTTTGGGAAGAATTTCGGCCTTTTCAAAATTCTGGAGCATGCCGGGTTTGCGCTTTCCCTCGTTCAGCTCCTGGGTTAATTTCCGAAGCGATCCAAAATGCTCGCCCAAATCCAAATAGTGAAGAAACCCGTCTTTTTCGTCTCCAACGTCGACAAAGCAGGCATTGAGTGAGGGGTTGATTTTGCGTACTTCCCCCCAATAGATATCTCCAACCTGAAAAGCTTTTTCGTTGGTTTCTTCCCCGTATTCAACGAGTTTCTTGCCCTCGGTCATAGCAAAGACAAAGCCCTTGCTCGAGTGGCTGACAAATAGTGATTTACTCACGGCAATAAATATTTGGTCCTTCGCCTAATGGCGAAAGAGGTCATGCCAAAGTCTGAGGGTATCCTTCGCAAAGGAGACCCCTTCTCAGACCGGAATTACTTTTTCTTGTGGCGATTTTTTCTTAAACGCTTTTTGCGTTTGTGCGTGGACATCTTATGACGCTTTCTTTTTTTACCGCAGGGCATAGGGGGTGGGATTAAGGTTGAATTTGATTCAGATAGGAATCGATCTGTTCTTGTATTTCGGGGTCGCGGACCAATCCGCGGTATTGCTTGAGGAAGAAGACAGCACTGTCCGTTTGACCGGAACGGTAATAGGCTTCACCCAAGCCAAGGTACGCTTCGCCCAAGCCGGGGTACCATTCCAAGAGGTTTTTGAAACGCTGAATGGCTTTGGGGAATTGCTTGCTTTCGATGGCCAATTTGGCAAGGTGTGAATGGGCCTTCAGGTGGCGGGGCTCCTCTTTGACGATACCCATAAGAACCTGTACCCCTTGCATAGGGGCCGGACTGGAGAGTACCAGGGCCTGAGCCCAATCTGCTTTGAGGTCAAGATCGTTGGGTTGGGTTTCCATTGCCTTGGCCAAGAGTTCCGTGGAGCGGCGACGACAAAAGGCTTGTACGAGGCTGTCTTCGGCCTCGGGGGCATGCCTTGCAGAGCTGTAATAAAGACCGGCCTCCTTGAAATCGACCCCGTTGGGGCCCCAAACCAGGGCTTGGTCCAAACAAACAGCCGCTCCCAGGAAGTCCTGACGGGTTAACCAAAAAGACGCCAAACTCTTCCACAAACCCGCAGTTTGTTCAGGGCGATCCTTGAGGGAGTCCAGGGCGGAACGAACCGATTCAAAGCGGGTTCGGTCTTCTTCGGACAAGGCCTTCACCTTGCTATCCAACAAGGTGGAGGCGGTGGGTTCTGTACGGGTATCCTGTTCCGTGGACTCAGGATCCCCCGCATCGCCCGCTTTCATGGCGCTACGCTGCCCCCCAATCGCAAGGGTCAAACCCACTGCTAGGCAGAGGATTACCAGGATTAGGGGTCTGGATAGCATTTTTAGCGGGTCTTTTTGGGTCCTTTGCGGACCAAATCAATAAACTGCTTGGAGGGCTTGAAGCTAGGAACAAAGTGTTCAGGGATTTCAACGGTGGTACCGCGGGAAATGTTCCGGGCTAGTTTCTTGGCGCGCTTCTTGATAATAAAACTTCCAAAACCGCGGAGGTAGATACTCTGACCGCCTTTGAGGGATTTCTTTACAACTGCGATGAGGGCTTCTACACTTTGGGCAACATCAACTCGTTCAACTCCTGTTTCGTCGGCAATCTGGCGAATCAAATCGGCTTTGGTCATGGGTTTGGTTTTGAGGGTTAAATCGAAGAATTTTCGTAAAGGACGGCAAATATAGACCATAAATCTTAATAGTATGCGTCACGAAGAGGATGCCTTTCAAAAAACAGAGCGAAGTTTGTTGAAGTATAAATACCTGTGGTCCAAAAGCTTAATGGATTGGTACGCCGTTCATGGTCGGGATTTGCCTTGGCGACGAACGCGCAATCCCTACGCGATCTGGCTTTCCGAAGTCCTGTTGCAGCAAACCAGGGTTGATCAGGGCTTATCCTACTACCTTCGATTCCTAGATCATTTCCCAACCATTCAGGAATTGGCCAAGGCTGATATTCAGGACGTCCTTCGCTTATGGCAAGGTTTGGGTTATTACCGCAGAGCCCATCACCTGCATAGCGCTGCTAAGTTGGTGGTTGAGATGGGTGGGGGCTTGCCTCAAAGTCCTGCCGAATGGCTCCAATTACCGGGGGTGGGTCCCTATACGGCCGCGGCCATTGCCTCCATTGCCCTGGATTACCCGGTTCCGGTGGTGGATGGCAATGTGATTCGGGTTTTGTCAAGGGCTTTTGGGGCCGAAGCGCCTTACGACACCGCCGAAGGTCTGCGATGGATACGCCAAACCGCTCAGGAGCTATTGTATACAGCTCGGCCCGGCGATTACAACCAAGCCCTGATGGACATGGGAGCGACGGTGTGCACGCCCCAAAAACCGGCCTGTGATACCTGTTTTTGGCAAAAGAAATGCGTCGCTTTTAACCAAGACAGGGTAGGTGAGCTGCCAAAGCGCTCCAAATCCACCAAAGTTGTCCCGCTTACCTTGGATTATTTGGTCCTCTTCCACCGGGGTAGGGTTCTTTTGTTTCCCCGGAGAGACCAAGGCATATGGGCCGGGTTGTACGAATTTTTGCCTCAGCCCTGGGCCGGAGCATGGGATGAATCGGCCTGGGATCAGCATTGGGGGTCTGAGCATCCTTCGGAAACCCTTTCACATCGGTTGGTTACCTTAAGTCATGCCCTAAGCCATCGTTCATTAACTTTGAATTTGAATTGTATACGGCTGAATCGTAATTTGCATCTTGACGGCGGGGTCTGGGTGACTCTCCAAGACCTTGAACGTTACCCTCTGCCCCAACCGTTTCTCCAATTCCTCAAACAAATCGATTTCAACCATGGGAGGACTCAACAAAGCCATGCTCATCGGCAACCTAGGCAAGGACCCCGAAGTCAAAACCCTTGACAACGGGGCCAAAATCGCCACGTTTCCTTTGGCCACCACCGAAACCTACAAAGACCGGGACGGGAACAAACAATCCAGGACCGAATGGCACAACATCGTTTTGTGGAGAGGTTTGGCCGATGTGGCCGAATTGTATTGCCGTAAAGGCGGACAAGTCTACATCGAAGGCCGTTTGTCAACCCGTAAATGGGACGACAAAGATGGCCACACCCGATATACAACCGAGATCATCGGCGACAATATGGTTCTTTTGTCACGTTCCGATTCCACATCAGGTTCCGCACACCCCCCCAAGCCCACAGCTCCCGGTGAATTGGGGTCCGTGGATCGCTCCTCCGATGCGGTGAATGATTTGCCGTATTGATATTTTTGGTTCATTAAAACCCCTATGGACGACCCCCCTGAACAATACCTAACCGGTTTCGATTCGACTTTTTGGTCATTACCTCCCTTAATTCTATTTTTTCTGCTTTGTTCGGCCATGTTCTCGGCAGGGGAGACGGCCTATTTTTCGTTGACCAAGGCGCAGCTCGATTTATTACGAACGTCTGCATCCGCTGGCCATCGTCGCATCCTTCGGCATCTCTCAGATCCCAGGCGTTTATTGGCCAATTTGCTCATTGGAAATAATGTGGTGAACCTCACCATTATTCTTCTCTTTTATTTTATGTTCTTCAAGGTCCTGGATTTTGGGCCCTATCCTTGGATCCCGGCCGTATTGCAGACTTTTGTTGTTACAGCCCTGATTGTTTTTGTGGGAGAGGTCATTCCCAAAGTCTATGCGTCGAGGAATCCTTTGAGCGTAGCGCTATGGTTTTCAATGCCTTTGCAAGTATCTGCGTGGGTTTTTCGACCGATTATTTGGGTTCTCATTAACAGTACAGGACTTTTGGATCGATGGATTGTCCGCAAGCAAACCCAACTTTCCAAAGACGAAATCAATCAGGCGATTGATTTGACGTTTGGTCAGGAGCAGGCTCGTAGTGGCTCCGAAAAAGAATTACTCAAAGGCATCGTCAATTTTGGCGAATTGGAGGTGAGACAAATCATGGTCCCACGCCTCGAAATCAAAGCCTTGGATTCCAAAAGCTCCTTGGAAGAGGTACTCCCCCTCCTGAGGGATTGGGGTTATTCGAGGGTTCCGGTTTTCAGTGAATCCTTGGACCAAATCGTCGGTATTTTGTATCTCAAAGATTTGTTTACCAGGCTCAATCAAGGACGCAATTTCAGGTGGCAGGAATTGTTGCGCAAACCCTTTGTGGTTCCTGATACCAAGCATATTGATGATTTGTTTAGGGAATTCAAATCTAGACGAATGCACATGGCCTTGGCCATCGATGAATACGGCGGGGTTTCGGGATTGGTGACCTTGGAGGATATTCTGGAGCAAATCGTCGGAGAAATTCAGGACGAATTCGATACCGATGAACAAAGGCTTTGTCGCAAAATTGACACCGATCAATACTGGGTGGCCGGCAAAATGCTTTTGCAGGATTTGTCCAGAGAGACCGGCTGGGACTGGTCTGAATTTTCCGAAAAATTGGAGGGCGTTGAAACGATGGCCGGTTTGATTTTGGAGCTTGAAGGCCGTATCCCGGCGCAGGGGGAGGTTCTTCTGCACCGAGGTTTTGAATTCTTGGTACTGCAAGCGGATGCCCGCAAGATTGTTTCGGTTCACCTAAAACGCAACCCCCATGCGGCCAACGATTTCGTTGCTTAAAAACATCGTTGGGCCTCTCCTGGTTCTGGGATTTTGTTTCGCTTGTACCGAGGAGGATCCGGTGGCCAAACCTTACGGATATGCCAAAGCCGTCTTGCCCAAAAGGCAGTGGGCGAAATGCCAGCAACCCGGTTTCCCTGCCCACTTTGAATACAATGCCGCCTCCGTGCCTAGGCTTCTGCCTTCGGGTTCAGGGATCAATACAGAAGGGAATCGCCCCCAACAAGAGGGAACTTTGTGGATGAATCTGGAGTACCCTGAACTTAGGGCCCAGGTCCACCTTTCGTATCATCCGTTGAACAGTATCTACTACGGGAATGGTCAACAAGTGCGTGTGGCCGATGCCTTAGCGGTTTTGATGGCCGAAACCCAGCGCATGACTTTCAAACATACCCTCAAGGCTTCGGGCATTGAGGAGACCTTGGTTCGATACCCCGAACATAGGGTCCACGGAATGTTATACACCGTGAGGGGTAATGCAGCCAGTCAAACGCAATTTTATGTTACGGATTCAATTCGGCATTATTTGAGGGGATCTCTTTATTTTGGGGCTACGCCGAATGCGGATTCATTGCAACCCTATTCGGATTATATCATGGAAGATGTTCTTCATGTGTTGTCTACCCTAAAGTGGGCGCCCAAAGGCGGTTGATCGATTGCGTTTCGTATGACGGAACATCCCTTGTTTTATGATTTGGCCTACCTCAAAGGAATGGGCCCACAGCGTGCGGCCTGGATCCGCGACGAATTGGGTCTGGTTTCCTTCCATGATTTTTTGGCTTTTTTTCCGAATCGTTACCTGGATCGTTCCGAGGTATATCCCCTGCAATCTTTGGACGAAGGCCCTGCAGCGCTGCAAACCCGAGGTAAGGTGATGCGCATCGAAAAGGTAGGGCTAGGCAAAGCGCAGCGACTGGTTGCGACCGTCACCGATGGACATGGATGGTTGGAACTTGTTTGGTTTCAGTCCCTTCGTTGGGTGGAATCGGCGGTTAAGCCGGGGGATGAATATTTGATTTTTGGCAAGGTGAGTCGTTACAAAGGTCAATTGCAAATGGCCCACCCCGAATTAACGCTTTGGGCTGAATGGACCAAAAGCGGGGGGACATCCCTCAGTCCTGTTTATCCGATTTCTGAGAAACTCAAGCAACGGGGATTGAGCAATCGTTGGTGGATTTCGATGGTTCAACAAGCCTTGGACCAGGTTAGTGGCTCGATTGCTGAAATTTTGCCTCGGTTCATTCTTGACGCTGAACGATTACCGCAACGCAGCGAGGCGATGAAACAAGCCCATTTTCCGGAAAGTAACGAAGAGCTGCGAACCGCTTTGCGTCGTTTTAAGTTGGAGGAATTGTTTTTTTTGCAATGGGGGGTGTTACGGATTCGTAGTCTACGCAAAATCCGCAATCCAGGTCATCGATTGGAAAAGGTAGGGGATTTGTTTCATGATTTTTATCATCGATGCCTGCCCTTTGAATTAACCGACGCCCAAAAAAAGGTCCTCAAAGAAATTCGGGCAGACCTCAAGGCAGGTTCCCAAATGAACCGACTCTTGCAGGGTGATGTGGGGAGTGGCAAGACCTTGGTGGCTTTGATGAGCATGCTTTTGGCGGTGGATAACGGATTTCAGGCTTGCATGATGGCTCCTACGGAATTATTGGCCCGCCAACACTTGGTATCCCTCACTCAATTTTTGGGTGATTTGCCGGTTCGGATTGGTTTGTTAACCGGTCAAGTCAAAGGGGCAACCCGACGACAATTGCTCGAAGATTTGTACAACGGCGACCTTCAGATTTTGGTGGGGACCCATGCCCTGATTCAGGAGCATGTGCGATTCAAGAATTTGGGTTTGGCTGTTATCGATGAGCAGCATCGTTTTGGGGTGGAGCAAAGGGCCATGTTATGGGCCAAATCCCGTATACCTCCGCATGTTTTGGTGATGACGGCCACTCCGATTCCCCGGACCCTTGCGATGACCCGCTACGGAGATTTGGAGGTGTCCGTGATGAATCAATTGCCTGCAGGTCGCAGGGCCATCCGCACCGTGGTGACTCCCGAGGCCAAACGGCTCAAAATGTTTGCCTTCCTTGCCGAACAAATGCGAGCCGGCCGCCAGGTTTACGTGGTTTATCCTGCCATACGGGAGACCGAGGACCAAGACATTAAATTCCTGTACGACGGATACGAAGCCATGTTACGGGCCTTTCCGCGCCCAGAATTTGAATTGGCCGTGGTGCATGGCCAAATGAAAGGCGCTGACCGAGACCTTGAAATGCAACGATTTGTGAGCGGTAAGGCCCAGTTATTGGTGGCTACCACCGTGATAGAAGTGGGGGTCAATGTGCCCAATGCAACGGTCATGGTGATTGAAAACGCGGAGCGATTTGGGCTGGCCCAACTCCATCAATTGCGGGGGCGTGTGGGCCGGGGTTCCGAGCAGAGTTACTGCCTCTTGATGCACAAAGACCGTCCTTCGGAACAGGCCAAGCAGCGATTGGATGCCTTGGCATCGACCACCGATGGGTTTCTGATTGCCGAAATGGATTTGCAATTACGCGGTCCCGGAGATATGGCAGGCACTCAACAAAGCGGGGTGATGGAACTCAAATACGCGGATTTGGTCCATGACGGGGAAACCATGGAAAAGGCCCGCGATTATGCTCGCCAAATCATGGAGGCCGATCCCCAATCAACGGGCGAAACGATGGGCCGATTGGCCTTGGCCTACGATCGCTTTTACGGAAAAAGCAAAAATTGGAGCAAGATTTCTTGACCTAACTCCGAGTGCAGGACCTAAAAACCAGCACCATAACCCCTGCAATGAACATGAGGATGCTGATTCGGTTAATCCCATGCATCATACGCAGGTTAAAATTGCCGCTGCGATGGGCGCCTCCAGGCCGGAAGACCTCTACAAAATACCGAAGGAATTTGGACATTGTTTTGGTTTTAGGTAGAACCCTTCGGAGCCCCAAAGGTTTTAGCGTATTCCCAACATGCGCCCACTATCGAGCCGCAGCAGGATTGCAATCATGGCTGTAAAGGACCAAAGGGAGGAGCCTCCATAGCTAATCAGGGGAAGGGGAATCCCGATGACCGGCAAGAGCCCCAGGGTCATGCCGATATTGATCGTTACGTGCAAAAACAGAATGCAACCGATGCCGTAGCCATAGACCCTGCCAAAGGTCCCCGGTTGGCGCTCGGCAATCTGAAAAATCCGAATCAACAAAAATCCAAACAGAGCTAAGAGCAGGGCACTGCCCCAAAATCCATATTCTTCCGCGATGGTACAAAAAATAAAGTCGGTGCTTTGTTCAGGAACAAAGTCAAATTTGGTTTGGGTTCCTTGCAAAAATCCTTTGCCCCACAACCCCCCGGAACCAATGGCGATCAAGGATTGATGCACATTGTAACCCGCCCCGCGCAGATCGTCCACTTTGCCCAACAAGACGAGGATGCGTTGCTTTTGGTGGGGGAGTAGGATATTATCAAAGGCGTAGCCTACAGCCAGAACCAGGGCCATGGCCGGAATCAAATATCGAATCGAAACCAAAGCCGCTTTGCGGCTGTTGGCGGCCATCACCACATAGAGTAGGGCGGTGGCAGGAAGGACGATGGCCATGGTATTCGCTCCCAGCCACAGGGTGAGAACCGAGACAAAGGCCGAAGCCAAACCGAACAGTAGGTAATTCACTGAAAGGCCCTCGCGGTAAAAAACCAAAACAAAGGCCACATAAACCAGAGCGCTCCCGGTATCCTTCTGAAGGAGCAATAAAATAACGGGAATCAACAACCACAGGCCTGCCAAAAGTTGGGACGAAAAGCGATCCAATCGCACCGGGCGATTTGCAAAAAAATAGGCAACCATCAGGGCTGTACTAAGTTTCATAAACTCAGCAGGCTGCAAGCGAAAACTACCCACTTCGAACCAAGCCCTGGCACCGTTAACCTCCCGCCCCAAAAAGGCAACCGCAAGACCCAAAATCATGGTAATCAGGTAGATGACGGGACTGCTATGATAAAAAATCCGAGGGTGTACCGAAAGAATCACAATCATGAGCCCCCACGAACTCAGGATCCAAACCATCTGTTTGCCGTAGTTCTGATCCAGGTCCCAAAGGTGGCGATGCGAAGGATTGTAAACCGCCGCATAGATCGCGATCCATCCAATCAGACAAAGCGCCGCATAGGTCCATAACAAAGGTTTGTCGATGAACTGAAAGACACTTTTTTCTTCACGAACAACACTCATAAGCGTTTGGTTGAGGCGGTGTCCATGCCAGCAGGCAAGATGCGGGCTTTGAGGAGGCGTTCTTCGAGTTCGGTGCGACGGGTCCCTCCCCGGAGGTATTTTTCGATCATAAGGCTGGCCACCGGTGCCGCCCAAACACCTCCGAATCCGGCGTTTTCGACAACGACCGCGATCGCAATCTTGGGATTATCGCGGGGTGCGAAGCAGACGAAGACGGCATGGTCCTCGCCGTGGGGATTTTGGGCCGTTCCCGTTTTACCGCAAACCACGATGCTGTCAATTTTGCCGTAGGCCGTGGCGGTTCCCATGTCCACAACTTTCTGCATGGCATCTTGAACCACATTGAAATGCCTGGCTTGAACCGGTATTTGATAGGATTGCCGGTACTTCATTTTTTTCTGACCGGTGACGCCGATGCTCCTCACGAGGTGCGGGGCGTGGTATTTTCCTTTGTTGGCAAAGATGGCCATGGTATGGGCCATCTGAAGGGGGGTGATTCCAAATTCTCCTTGGCCAATGGACAGGGAAATGATGGTGGATGATTTCCATCGGTTTTTGCCGTAGATTTTGTCGTAGTATTCGGGGCTGGGGAGAATTCCTTTGCGTTCATTGGGCAAGTCGATTTCACACTTGCGTCCAATGTTAAATTTTTGCATGTAATCAAACCAAACCTTGTAGCCGTCTCTGGGCTTGAGGCCTCGGTTTTGGTCAACCATGGATTTGAAGACATAACAATAGTAGGGATTGCACGAAAGCTGGATAGACTCTTCGAGGTTGAGGGCCACGTGTTTGTGGGTGCATTTGACAACGTGCCCGGCAATGGCGTAACCCCCACCGCAGGGAAAACGAGTTTCGGGACCAATCAGCCCCAGTTCTTGGCCAATCAAAGCCTGTAGAGATTTTACGATGGACCCTGGAGGGTACATGGCTTGGAGGGGTCGATTAAAAAGAGGTTTGAGTGGGTCTTTTTGGAGGCGGCGATAGTTTTTGCCTCGGACATTGCCCACCAGCAAGGCCGGGTCGTAAGAAGGCGTGGATACCATGGTGAGCACCTCACCGGTAGACGGTTCAATCGCCACCACCGATCCCCTTTTGTTGGCCATCAATTGTTCGGCATAAACCTGAAGTTCAATGTCCAAACCCAGATGCAGGTCTTCACCTGGGATGGGGAGGGAGTCAAAAGCCCCGTCTTTGTAACGACCCACTTCACGGTTGTGAACATCCACATAGCGGTACTGAACCCCCCGCTTGCCTTTGAGGTAGTTTTCGTAGGTTTTTTCTAAGCCGCTGATTCCAACATAATCCCCTGCATTGTAATCTCCATTGGATTTTTCGATCAATTCCGGGGAGGCTTCGCCAACATACCCGAGGGCATGAGCTGCCGCAGGATAGAGGTAGGTACGTACGGTTCGGGTTTCCGCATAGATTCCGCTAAAATCGTGGAGTCCTTCCTGGATTTGCGCAAAATCTTCGACCCGAATCTGGGCATGCAACAAGGTGGGGCGAAAGCGGGAATAGGTCGTTGCCTTGCGGAGTCTCAAAACAAGTTCGTCCAAAGGCAGACGGATCAAATCAGCCAGACGAGCGGTATCCAAGGGTTGAGGCAATTCACCAGGAACCACCATCAAATCGTAGATCGGACGGTTGACGACGATTTTTTTGCCGTTGCGGTCAAAGATGATGCCTCTAGGGGCATAGGCGTTGACCCTTCGGATGGCATTCTGTTGCGCTAATTCATGGTATTTGTGGTCCAGGATTTGGACCGTGAGCAGTCGGATCAAAAAAATAGCCAATACCACAACCACCGTCCATACCAAGACCATGGTGCGGTTTTCGATGGCGGGTTCCTTGTTGTAGGATGGGTTCATATCGCTGAACCTTTTAACGCGCTGACTTGGTTTGGTTGGTCCATTGAAGAATCGACCAAAGCAGACCAAAGACCAAGGTGGAACTCGCAAAGGCTTTGAGTAGGGCATAGCCCCAATGGGCCAAGCGCAGGCTTTCGAGGAGGTACAAGGCCGCGTGATGGATAAAGATCAGGCCGCCCGCATAGCTGAGTAGGGATCGGAATTCGAGATCCCGCAGGTCCGGGTCCGGATGATCTTGGAGCGTGACAGGAGAAACGGTCAACCGTATCCAATACGATCGCAGGTAGATGACCAGCGTAGAAACCATCGCGTGGATGGCTCCGCTTTGGAGCGAGCTATCGACCCACCAGCCAATTCCAAAGGCTACGAGCATTTGCAAGGCCAGGTTCCAACCCAGTGGCAGCCAAACCAAGGCCATCACGTACACCATCGGATTGATCAGCCCCATCCAATGAATGCGGTTGAAAACGCCTCCTTGCAGGAGCACGACCGTAATCAACAAAAGCCAAGGGCTGCGGTTCATGGGTCCTTACTTTGTTTAATTTTGATCAGGTAGGAGCTCTTCGCGCTCTTTTTGAAACGTAGGGCGCATCACCTGAACATGATCCAGGCGGTGGTAATCGACCGATAACATAACGCGAATTTTGTAGGTAATGGCGCCGGGTACGGTTTCGATTCGATCGATACGACCCAGTCGAAGGCCCGGAGGATAAACCGATGAATAGGTGCTGCTAACCAGCGAATCACCTACTTTGATAGGGATATGAATGGGAAAGTCCATTAATTCAGCATAGCGTGTGGAGCCCCCGGTCCAAACCAAGGACCCGGTTGTTTGGGAGGCGGTGTGCAGGGCGCTTGTTCGCAATTTTGTGTTTATCAACGGGATAACACGGGCAAAGCGCGGCGAAACGGCCTGCACCTGCCCGACGATTTTGTGGCCCTGTACGACGGCCATCCGTGGCTGTATACCGTCCAAGGAACCTTTGTCCAGCAGGAGGTAATTGTGTTGCGCATTGGTGCCTGCATAGAGAACGCGGGCTGATTGGATGAGATCCACTCGCAATGTGGTATCCGACCATGGTTCGGCCGTATTTGTTTTTTGTAGAGAATCCGAGACCCCAAGGGAATCCGAAACCATTTGCCTAAGCAAGGCCAACTCTTGATTCAGCCGAAGGTTTTCATCGTCCATGCGCCAAAAACGGGTCGCCCGGTGAATCATGGACTGGTAGGAGCCGGCCGTCTCTATTTGCCATTGATTCAGGCGACTGCGATGATAGGCTTGTTCAGAAAATGTTATCCAGGCCCCGATGGATTCGAGGAAAATCAACCATAAGAAAAACCTGTACCTGAACAGCCAAATCGCCAATGCACCCATGAAGGAATCAGGTCATCAGGAACTGGAAACGATGAATATTCTTGAGGGCAATCCCGGTTCCGCGGACGACGGCGCGCAGTGGGTCTTCAGCCACAATCACCTTGAGTTTGGTTTTGGCGCTGATGCGTTTATCAAGCCCACGGATCAGAGCGCCGCCACCCGTCAAATAAATTCCGGTTTCATGAATATCCGAAGCCAATTCCGGGGGGGTAATTTCGAGGGCCTTCAAAATGGCGCCTTCGACCTTGGAAATGGATTTATCCAAGGCCGTGGCGATTTCGGAATAGGTCAAGGAAATCTCGCGCGGTATACCGGTCATCAAATCCCGACCACTCACCATCATAGGCGGTGGCGGATCGTCCAAGGTGGTCAGGGCCGAACCAATATTGATTTTGATCATTTCGGCGGTGCGTTCGCCTACCAACATATTGTGTTGTCGACGGACGTATTCCAGAACATCGGCCGTGAATTGGTCGCCGGCAACGCGGATGGATTCATCGCAAACAATACCTGCCAATGCGATGACCGCAATCTCGGAGGTTCCGCCTCCGATATCAATGATCATGTTGCCTTTGGGCTCTTCGACATCGATACCAATACCAATGGCAGCGGCCATCGGTTCGTGAATTAGGTACACTTCCTTGGCTCCGGCATGTTCGGCGGAGTCCCGAACCGCTCTTTTTTCGACTTCGGTGATGCCCGAAGGGATGCAGACCACCATCCGGAGCGAAGGAGCAAAAAACCGCTTGGTGGGGTTAATCATGCTAATCATGCCCCGTATCATGTGCTCGGCAGCGTGAAAGTCGGCAATGACTCCATCCCTCAGAGGGCGGATCGTCTTGATGTTTTCGTGCGTTTTGCCGTGCATTTGTTGGGCCTTCTTGCCGATCGCAATCACCTTGCCGGTGTTTCGGTCCAGGGCTACAATGGAAGGCTCGTCCACCACAATGGTGTCCTTGTGAATAATCAGCGTATTGGCAGTACCCAGGTCAATCGCAATTTCCTGCGTAAAAAGGTCAAATAATCCCATATCAAAAATCGTAATTGGAGCGAATCTAATGCCGGACGGAGCGTTCTCCTCCTTAATGTTTGAAATGTCTTCGTCCGGTCATGACCATAGCCATGTTGTTGCGATCGCAAAAGTCAATGCTATCCTGGTCCTTGACCGAACCACCTGGCTGGACAACCGCTCGGATACCTTCCTGAAAGGCCACTTCAACGCTGTCGGCAAAGGGAAAAAAGGCATCGCTGGCCATGACAGCGCCCTGAACATCAAAATCAAAAGTTCGGGCCTTGTGGGCGGCCTGGCGCATCGCATCAATTCGGGAACTCTGCCCGGTACCCGAACCAATTAACTGACGATTTCGAACCAGGACAATCGCGTTGCTACGGGTATGTTTGACGATTTTGAGGGCAAAAACCATGTCCTCTATCTCGGAGGGCTGGGGGGCAACGCGGGTCACCACCTTGAAGTCTTCGGTTGATTCGGTCACCGAGTCCGGGTCCTGGACGAGGTAACCCCCCAAGACACTGCGAACTTGAATGCCGGATGGCGGAATGGACTTGAGCCGTAGGAGAATGCGGTTTTTTTTGCGCGATAGCAGTTCCACCGCCTCTGCTGAGAAATCGGGAGCAATCAGAACTTCGTAGAAAATCTGGTCGATGGCCGAGGCACATTCCAGGTCAACGCATCGATTAGCGGCCAGGACCCCCCCAAAAGCCGAAACCGGGTCACCGGCCAGGGCATCTTTCCAAGCTTGGGTTAGGTGGTCTCTGCTAGCCAAACCGCAGGCGTTGTTGTGTTTGATGACCACAAAGGTGGGGTCATGGAATTCAGAGAGCAGGGAAACGGCCGCATCCACATCCAGGAGGTTGTTGTAGCTCAGGGCTTTGCCGGAGAGCACCTCAAAATGTTGGTCCAAGGGGCCGTAGAAACTTGCCTTTTGGTGGGGATTTTCGCCGTACCTCAAGACATGGGCATCGTCGTTGCTGATTCGGAGCGCAGGAACCAAACCATCCCGGTTGAGGTAATCAAAAATGGCTCGGTCGTAGTGGGAGGTCACGGCAAAGGCTTCGGCCGCATAGACCTCGCGTTCGGCCAGGCTGGTTCCACCTTGTTCCAAAATTTGATTCAGAATCCGAGGGTATTGACGGGCAGACGAGACCACCGTGCATTGCAGGTGGTTCTTGGCGGCGGCTCGTAGCAGGCTAATCCCACCGATATCAATTTTTTCGATGAGTTCAGCGTTGGTACCGCCATTTAAGAGGGTTTGTTCAAAGGGGTACAGGTCAACGATGACCAAATCCATCGGGGGGATTTCGTGGGCTGCCATTTCATTGAGGTCGTCCATATGCTCCGCACGGTGAAGGATTCCGCCAAAGACCTTGGGATGCAGGGTCTTGACTCGTCCCCCCAAAATGGATGGGTACCCGGTGAGGTCTTCAACCTTCTTGGTTTTGACACCCAAGCCCTCCAAAAAATCCCTGGTGCCCCCGGTAGACCAAATTTCGATGCCTCGTTCATGCAGTGCTAGAGCCAATCGGTCCAGGCCTTCTTTGTGGTAAACCGAGATAAGTGCGGAGCGTACAGGGCGAATATCAGGCATGGTTGGGGGTCGTCCGATGAGGGTTGAATGCGGTGGTGAGATTCCCGTATTCGGGACCTCAAAACTAAAATTTAAATCAATCCTTCAGGGAAACGCGCTCCCTTATTTTATGAACAAAGTATCAACCTTTTTTGGTGGTTTACGATTTAATGGCTTACGGTTTGGACGCCGCTTGGAGGCTGCGTTCGATGAAGGCCGCCAAAGGGGCGCCGCTGAGCATGCCCTGCGACAAAAGGGCCAGGTCAATGAGGTTTTGGCCCAGGCTTGTTCTGGATGTTTCGTCGTTGGTCAGTGCCAATTGCTGTACCAGAGGATGGGCCGCGTTGACGACCATATCCACGGTTTCTTTCATGGGGCCTCCCAAAAACGGGGAACCCCCGGTGGCGGCCATTTCATTCATCCTCCTCAGGAATTCTGGGCGGGTTATCAGGATAGGGGGGTCATCGGCGGACATGGCCTCGGCCTTGACCTTGAAATCGCGA
Organism: uncultured Bacteroidota bacterium; assembly: GCA_903856555.1. Classification (GTDB taxonomy): domain Bacteria; phylum Bacteroidota; class Bacteroidia; order UBA7662; family UBA7662; genus SYHX01. The sequence goes on along the minus strand of CAIOCC010000232.1, from coordinate 869 downwards.
TCGCGCACCCAGTCACCCACCCATTCAACCACTTGTTTTTCTTGTTCCTCGTTGAGCAAGGATCCTTTGGACTCGCCCTTGTCAACCAACTTGTCAAGGCTTTCGGAATCAATTCGTTTGAAGGTGGTTTTTTCGAGCTTGCCTTCCAATTGCCCGATGAAGTGGGGGTCAATAACATTGCCCAACTGAAGGACCGTTAGGCCTCTTTTGCGCGCGCCTTCGATGAGCATGTGATGGGCCTCCGTTTGGTTGGTGTAGAGCACCACCAGTTGTCCGTCTTTGTTGCGATGATTGGCTTCGAGGACCTCGGCCGTTTGATCCCAATTGCGTAGATTTCCGTCGCAGTCTTTGTACAAACAAAAGCCAGCAGCTCTTTCATAAAACTTTTCGTCAGAAATCATCCCGTATTTAACGAAGAGTTCCAACTGTTCCCACTTTTCACGGAAGGATTCCTCCTGGTTCTTGGCAAGGTCCTGGAGCTTGTCGGCCACTTTTTTGGAAATATGGCTGTTGATCTTCTTGACATTGCTATCGGTCTGCAAAAAGGACCGGGAAACATTCAGCGGGATATCCGGGGAGTCCAGTACCCCGTGCAATAGGCGTAGATAATCAGGGACCACGTCTTCGACTGAATCGGTGATAAACACCTGTCGGCTATACAGTTGTATTTTGTTTTTGGTGGGCTCAAAGTCGGCTTTGAGCTTGGGGAAATACAAAATACCGGTGAGGTTGAAGGGGTAGTCGACGTTGAGGTGAATCCAGAACAACGGCTTCTCGGCCATGGGGTACAGATCGTTGTAAAAGTTCTGGTAGTCCTCATCGGTGAGTTCGGATGGTTTGCGGGTCCACAAGGGCGATGTGGCGTTGAT